>NZ_WWSA01000003.1:0-141729 GCF_009875615.1 Dorea sp. BIOML-A1 | reverse complement strand
GGAAAAAAGTTAGGAATGTGGAAAACTTGATAAAAGAAAAACCCGGACTTCTGCCCGGGACTTTGTCTACAGTCTGAAACTCTACAGGATTCCTGTAGAGTTTTTTTGCAGTTATTTGTAAAGAACTGCCGATAGCAGATCTTTATGACAATTCCGGATCATAATTCCGGCTAAATATTGGCGAGCTGCTGAACCGCATCTCCGGAAAGAAATGTCTTGCAGTGTTCTTCCAGGAACGCGAAAGTTGCGCCGGACGCTCTTTCTAAAGCGCCGTATTCAGACAACATATTGCAGATCCGATTGAAATCTGCGGCGGAGTGATCGGACCGGGCAAGTGCCAGCAGATACATCTCCTCCTGTTCGTCCTTGTATAAAGTATTGGAACCGTGGTACATCGGAGCCAGAAGCCTGGCGGCTTTCAGTACATTCTCCATCACAGGGAAAGAAAAGAGCCGGATATTGTTACCGGAATCCTTTTTTTCTGTATCATCACCGGAAGCGGATGTGGTATCCGGGGCAGACTTCGCTGCCTGTGCTTCAAATGATTCCTGAACCTTTCCGAGCAGATCGAGTAAACCTTCTGCTCCTTCCAGCTTGCCCGGAGTATTCTTTTTCCTGGCATCAGCAATGGAAGAAGGTGCAAATTTTGAAAATCTGGTATCGAGTTCCTCAGGATCCTCGACTTTTGTAATTATCAGCACGATCGAATCGGCGGAAGGGATTGCCTCTATCATGAGAGGAATGTCTTCTGCTTCGAATCCGAATTCGAAGGCTGCCTGTTGCATCATATCGCGGAAAAGTGATTTTGCTTTTTCGGTTCCGTATGCCAGTTCACTGAGCTGTAACTGACGGTCAGCTAGATCGGCGCGTGTCAAAGTACAACGGATCTGGTTGTCACTGATTTTTTCAATCTTCATAATCATCACTTCCTTCTAAAATAGTATATCATAGAAAATGTTTGATGTTCAATAAATTTAGTATAAACAAAAAGGAATAATAAAATAAAAAAAGACTTGATTCTTCAAATTTTATCAGATATAATGACGCTACTGGAAGATAGTTTTCCCTGATAACTATGTTGTTAGAACCAATAAGGGAGAATTTTTTGAATTTTAATTTTGGGGACGGAACAGAACGCCGTACCAGGCATTTATATTTCAATTCCACGTTCCGGGTGGGATGGATCTATCAAAAGCAAATCAGATTACACAGCCGTTTCAGGCAGATATTTCACAGTATAATTTTGACATAATATGAAAAATATTTAATTGCCGGGGACTATTTCCAGTTGAAACATAATTTGTTGCTGCATGAAAACAGCATTGTATCACGGGCATCTCCTTCGCTGCAGATATGCGCAACATTCATAGTTATCATCCGGTAAAAAGGAGGAAGGAACATGGGGGACAATGACGAATGGAAGAATATGTTCCAGGAACTGACAGGCTATGAAAAGAAAAATATAAGCCTCAGGATCAATGGAATACCAGCCAGCCCCATGCAGATTGTACAGGCACATACGATGTGTGAAAATCAGGCATATATGAGAGATTATGTGCTCAATGACAAAGGTGATGTAAAAGAGTTGTGGTTTCAGAATATAGCAATTTAATCAGGAAAAATATGTAAATACCCCGCAGATTAAGACGAAAGTTTTAAGGAAAATGTCGAAATATAATGACGTGTATCTTACGTTTTGTTATAATGTGACCTGTAGGAGGTGCAGCATGGAAGACAGAGGAAGAAGTAGCCGCACATATGAAAACCGAAGAACATATGGAAAATCACAGGGAAGAAGACCGTCAGACAATCGTTCGTCAGGAAGACCGTCAGACAACCATCCGCCAAGAAGACAGAGAACTCCGGCGGAGCGGGCGCGTATGCGGCGGAGAAGAAAAAGACAACGCATGATACGATTTGTCCTGTTGATCATATTAATCATTGCAGCAATTGCAGGAATCATTTTGTGGAAACGTTACAGCCCATCAAAAGAACAATATGATATGAAGAAATATTATGGGATAGAAAAGGATGGACAGGTTGGTATCACGGTGGATAATAAAGTCGTGGAGGCAGAAGGAAAACTGGCAGGTGGAAAAGTATATGTTGCATATAATATTGTAAGAGATTATATCAACAGCCGGTTCTACTGGGATCCGAATGAAAATGTTCTGTTGTATATGCTCCCGGAAGATATGATATCGGTAGATGTCGGCAGTAAGGATTACTCTATATCCAGAAAAAAGAAAAGCGAAGATTACGTTATTTTAAAAACAGAAGGAAACACAGCATATATTGCATTGGATTTTGTCCAGCAGTACACGAATATTGATTATGAAGTGTCAAATAATCCGGATCATGTTATGATCAGGACAAAATGGGGAAAAACGGATGTTGCAACTGTGAAAAAGAATACACAGGTGCGTTATCAGGGCGGAGTAAAGAGCCCTGTGCTGGCAGAACTTAAGAAAAAAGATGAAGTAACAGTCGTTGAGAGTGAACAGAACTGGAAAAAAGTACGCACAGCAGATGGTGTGATCGGATATGTAAAGAACAAAGCTCTGAAGAACGAAGAAAAGAAGAATATTACCAGAAAGTTTGAAGAGCAGGATTATTCCAATATCAGCAAAGATTACACGATCAATATGGCATGGCATAATGTGACGAACCAGGATGCGAACAATGCGGTGGCGCAGAGGATCGCCCAGACGAAAGGGCTTACGACACTGGCTCCGACATGGATCCATGTGGCAGATACGAACGGTAACATCAGCTCTATCGCATCGGCAGATTATGTGAGTTACGCACATAAGCAGAATGTGGAAGTGTGGATGACCGTCAGGGATTTTGACGGAGGCATCAGTTCGGAGAAGGAATCTTACGAACTGCTCAGCTATACATCCAGACGTGAGACATTGATCACGCAGCTGATCGCAGAGGCACTCCGTGTCGGCGTTGATGGTATCAATGTAGACTTCGAAAAGATTTCCGATAAGTGCGGAGAACATTATATTGAATTTATCCGTGAATTATCGGTAAAATGCAGACAGAACGGACTGGTGTTGTCGGTGGACAACTATGTTCCGAAGAGCTTTAACACACAGTATGACCGTAAAGAGCAGGGAATTGTAGCAGATTATGTAGTGATCATGGGATATGATGAGTATTATGCAGGTTCGCCTGAAGCAGGTCCGGTATCTTCTTACAATTATGTAAAAGAAGGAATCACAGAGACGTTAAAAGAGGTTCCGGCGGAGAAGGTTATCAGCGGTATTCCGTTCTTTACACGTCTGTGGAAAGAGACTCCGAAGACGGAAGAAGAACTGAAGAGTGATAAAGGAACGGATGCGGAACAGTATTCTGCAACCGTAGAGAGTGATGCATATGGTATGGATAATGCACAGGCCATCGTCAAACAGGCCGGAGTCGATACGACATGGGATAAGAAGGCCGGACAGAACTATGCCACATGGGAAGCAGACGGATCCAAATATGAGATTTGGCTGGAAGATAGCAAATCAATCGAAGCAAAGCTCAAACTCATGAAGAAATATAAGCTTGCAGGTACAGCTGAGTGGTCTCTTGGACAGGAGAGTTCGGATATCTGGAATCTGATCCAGAAATATGTCAATTAATCAAACAGAATAACAGATAAAATATCTCTTGCAGTCATATAGTAGAATATATGAATTGCAGGAGGTATTTTTATTTGTGGAAAAAAATAGAATTTGCAATAGTATTGCTGTTGCTGGCGGTACTTATCATGATGAGTAATCATCTGGAGGAAATGGTATCAAGCGGAAGGGTTACAGGAAGGAATCCATGTATTGTCCTGGACAGCGGACACGGCGGAGAGGATCCCGGAAAGATCGGTGTGAATCAGGCAAAAGAAAAGGATGTAAATCTGAAAATTGCAAAAAAGACAAAAGAGAGACTGGAGAAAAAGGGATGGAAGGTCGTCATGACAAGAGAAAAGGATGTAATGCTTGGAGATTCGGCTGCAGGAAATAAAAAAATCCATGATATGAAAGCGAGAGTGGAACGGATCAATAAGACGATGCCGCAGGCTGCGGTCAGTATCCACCAGAACAGCTATCAGGATGCGCAGATCCACGGAGCGCAGGTCTTCTATTATTCACATTCGGAAGAGGGAAAGCGAATGGCCGAAGTGATGCAGAAAGCACTGCTGAAGGCAGATGAAGAGAATACCAGACAGGCAAAAGCGAATGATACCTATTATCTTCTGAAACGGACGGAAGTACCGACGATCATTGTGGAGTGTGGATTCTTAAGTAACCCGGAAGAAGCCGCAAAGCTGGTCAGTCCAAAGTATCAGGAGAAGCTTGCGGAAGCGATCGCAGAAGGAATCCTTGCTTGTATGGAAAACTAGAGTGTAGTATAATAACAATCATGAAAACAATATTAGAAAAAATTGATAAAAATCAAAATAATACAGATATTATAAGAGAAGCAGGACGGATCTTAAAAGAAGGAGGTCTAGTTGCATTTCCCACAGAGACCGTATATGGTCTGGGAGCAGATGCATTGAATGAAGATGCGGCCAAGAAGATATATGCCGCAAAAGGAAGACCGTCTGACAACCCTTTGATCATTCATATCACGAATATGAAAGCACTGGAAAAAATTGTTTCCGAAGTCCCGGAAAAGGCTGTAAAGGTTGCTGAAAAATACTGGCCGGGGCCGCTTACAATGATATTTAACAAAAGTGATATTGTGCCGTACGGAACCACCGGAGGGCTGGATACGGTAGCTGTCCGGATGCCGGTAGATGAGATCGCAAGAGAAGTAATCGATGCGGGCGGCGGATACATTGCGGCACCGAGCGCGAATACTTCCGGACGGCCGAGTCCGACAACCGCACAGCATGTAGCAGAGGATCTTACCGGAAGGGTAGACATGATCGTAGACGGCGGGGCAGTAGAGATCGGGGTAGAATCTACAATACTGGATATGACGGTAGAACCACCGATGATCTTAAGACCTGGAGCCATTACAAAAGAGATGTTCGAGGAAGTGATCGGAGAAGTCACGATCGACAGGACGCTGATCAGACCGGACAGCAAGCAGGTTCCGAAAGCACCGGGAATGAAGTATCGTCATTATGCACCGAAAGCGGATCTGACCATTATAGAAGGTCCACTGGAGAAGGTAACGGCAGAGATCAATAAGCGTGCAAAAGAAAAGTCCCGTGCGGGCTATAAAGTCGGCATTATCGGAACGGAAGAGACTGTGGCAGAATATAAGGCCGGTGACGTAAAATGCATCGGAACCAGAGCGGATGAATCAACCATCGCCGCAAATCTGTTCGGGATCTTAAGAGAGTTTGATGACGATCAGGTAGATTATATCTATAGTGAGTCGTTTGATACTGCAGGAATCGGAAGCGCAATTATGAACCGTCTTCTGAAAGCTGCAGGACATCATATAGAAAAATTGGTATAGAATCATTTCACAACAAGGAGGAGAAAGATGTCAAAAGTACAGGTTATGGATCACCCGTTGATTCAGCACAAGATCAGCTACATCAGAAGCGAAGAGGTAGGGGCAAAAGAATTCAGAGAGATCGTTGGGGAGATCGCATCATTAATGTGTTATGAAGCAACAAGAGATCTGAAACTGGAGGATGTCAGGATAAAGACACCAATCTGCGAGATGGTGGGAAAACAATTAAGCGGTAAAAAGTTAGCAGTAGTGCCGATCTTAAGAGCCGGACTTGGAATGGTTGATGGAATGCTGAATATGATCCCGTCTGCTAAGGTCGGACATATCGGTCTTTACAGAGATCCGGAGACATATGAACCGGTAGAATACTACTGCAAACTTCCGTCAGATTGTGACGAAAGAGAAGTATTTGTCGTAGATCCGATGCTTGCAACAGGTGGGTCCTGTGTGGCAGCACTTCAGATGCTGAAAGATAAAGGTGTAAAACATATGCGTTTTATGTGTATCATTGCAGCTCCGGAAGGTGTAAAACGTCTGCAGGAAGCACATCCGGATGTAGATATCTATATCGGTGCACTCGATGATCATCTGAATGAGCATAAATATATTGTTCCGGGACTGGGAGATGCAGGAGACCGTATTTTTGGGACAAAATAGTGGCGAGGTGACGTATATGGGAGATAAAAGAACAGATTATATCAGCTGGGATGAGTATTTTATGGGCGTTGCAAAGCTTTCCGGAATGCGTTCCAAAGATCCGAATACACAGGTAGGATGCTGTATCGTCAGTCAGGATAACAAGATTCTGTCAATGGGATATAACGGTCTTCCGACAGGATGCTCGGATGATGTATTTCCATGGGCGCGGGAAGGAGAAGATCCTTTAGAGACAAAATATGTATACACGGTTCACAGTGAGCTGAATGCGATCCTGAATTACCGTGGAGGAAGT
Organism: Dorea sp. BIOML-A1; assembly: GCF_009875615.1. Classification (NCBI taxonomy): domain Bacteria; kingdom Bacillati; phylum Bacillota; class Clostridia; order Lachnospirales; family Lachnospiraceae; genus Dorea; species Dorea sp. BIOML-A1. The sequence continues at coordinate 135,314 of NZ_WWSA01000003.1, read as the reverse complement.
CTGGAAGGGGCAAAATTGTATGTCTCTCTGTTCCCGTGTAACGAATGTGCGAAAGCGATCATACAAAGCGGGATCAAAGAGGTTATCTATGACAGCAACAAGTATGAAGGTACAGCAGCTGTAATAGCTTCCATGAAGATGTTCGATTCTGCCGGCGTGAATTATCATAAATACCATCGGACAGAACGGGAAATCAAGATTTCGTTATAAAATAAAAAGCAGATTAGAGATTATGAGACAGGTTTGAAAAAAGAAAAAGTTTTCAAGCCTGTTTTTTTAGATGCTTTTTGATAATTATGAAAGGTATAAGACGGATACAGATCATCATATAATAAAAAAACAGAGTAATAAAAAAGAGAAAAATATGAAAAAAAAGGGAACAAAAATCATTGTAAATTTTCTGATTCGTGGAATTATTGGGTTCGCGATCATATTTTTTGTAAACGAATTTCTTGACGGACAGGGAATTTCTGCCTGTGTCGGGATGAATCCGATCACTTTTTTGACATCCGGATCCTTTGGATTTCCTGGGGTTGCTCTACTTTACGGTATAACTTTTTATCAAATTATGTAAACATTGCACAAAGATTGAAAACTTTTAAAAAGGGCATAGACAAATACAAATCATCCAGTATATAATCAGCCTACAAGTTACGAAGTAGCTTGCATCTGATTTGTAGTTCTAATTGTTAGATTCAAAAAATTCAAGAAGTATTCAATGCCGTATCGGCAAACGTTTCAGATTTTGTGTAAACGTGTTGAAGGAGGGATAGTATGTGGTAAGCAGGAATCTGGTGATTTGTGACCAGGAAGTGAGATACGCTGCGGCCCTTGCGGAAGTTTTTATGAAAGCGAAGGAGCTGGCACTTGGCGTACAGGTATGTAACAGTGTTGAGCAGACCGTAAAACTGCAGGAGGAATCACCGGTTGATATCCTGTTGATCGGAAGCAGTTATCCGGTAGAAGACAGGAAGAAGATAAAGGCCGGGAATGTGTTCGTTCTGGCACAGTCGGAAAATGCAGCACACGAGACAAATGAGAAACTTATCAATAAGTATCAGTCCGGAGAGGCCATTATGGGAGTGGTGATCGAACAGTGTACGCAGTTCGGGGAACCGGAAAGATTTTTCCTTAGGACAGCGAAAAAGCAGAATGTCAGGATTATCGGAATCTTTTCCCCGGTGCACCGGAGTAAGAAGACCGGGTATGCATTAAAGCTGGGAAAAGAACTGGCAAGGACGTACAATGTATTGTACCTGAATCTTGAAGTATATGGAGGGATCGGGGGACATTTTCCGGATGCCGGACAGACGGTAGCGGATGCACTTTATTATTCCAGACAGGAGAAGAAACACTTAAGAGCAGCTCTGGCAGGTATGGTAAAACATATGGGACCGCTTGACTATCTTCTGCCTATGCGGATGTCGGAAGATCTGAAGGCAGTGGAGATCGAAGAGTGGACAGGGTTTGTGGAACAGATTGCAGAACAGAGCATATATGAAGTCCTGATACTGGATATCGATGAAGGGATCCGTGGAGTATATGAGCTCTTGAGGATGTGTACGGAGATACATGTGGCAGTCATAAAAGAGGAGGTGGCGCAGGCAAAATTATTCCAGTTTGAAGAAGAATTACATCTGATGGGTTATGACGATGTAAAGCAGAAGATGGTAAAGAAAGAGCTGGAAGGATGAAGAAAATGATAGAAGCAGAGCAGCTCCATGCAAGGATATTATCCAGACTGGATATGACAAGGGACATGGAGGACGAAGAACTGACAGAGTTGATCTATGAAGTACTTCAGGAAGCTTCACAGGAAGAATATCTGCCGTTGGATCAGAAAACAATGCTTGGAAAGGAACTTTTCAATGCATTCCGGAAACTGGATCTGCTGCAGGAATTTCTGGAAGACGAACAGATCACAGAGATCATGATCAACGGGACGCAGAATATATTTATTGAAAAAGCAGGAAGGATCATCCAGTCAGACAAAAGATTCTTATCCAGAGACAAACTGGAGGATGTGATCCAGCAGATCGTGGCAGGATCCAACAGACTGGTAAATGAGGCATCGCCGATTGCAGATGCCAGACTGGCAGACGGATCGAGAGTCAATGTCGTACTTCCGCCGGTCGCATTAAATGGGCCGATCGTTACAATTCGAAAATTTGCAAAAGAAGCAATTACAATGAAAAAACTGATGGAATGGCAGTCAATCAATTCAGAAGTATCAGGTTTTCTGGCTTTATTAGTAGCCGCCGGATACAATATATTCATCAGTGGTGGAACCGGATCCGGGAAAACCACTTTCTTGAATGCACTATCGCAATATATACCCAAAAATGAACGCATCATAACGATCGAAGACAACGCAGAACTTCAGATTCAAAATGTAAAGAATCTGGTAAGACTGGAAGCAAGAAATGCAAATGTAGAAGGAACAGGAGAAGTTACCATCAGGGATCTGATCAAGTCGGCACTTCGTATGAGACCGGACAGGATCATCGTGGGGGAAGTGCGCTCGGCGGAAGCAATTGATATGCTTCAGGCACTTATATGTACTATATAATAATTATATATATAACGTATATAAGGATGGAAAATATAGATTAGAGGGAGGGGCATAGGAACGATATGAACATTAAGTATAGGTTATTGTGTAAAAGGTTAATAGAGGAAAGGAAGAGAGTAGGTGTCATTCAATATTATAATGTACTGTTCATAATGGAGTTAGTGTCAGATAAAGACATATGGGCTTTAGAACAGTGGATGAATGGTATAAATAACATATATATGAAAGATATACATAATTGGTGTAGAATACATTTTGTTAAATATCACACTGTATTTGTTTACAGGAAAGAGTATCCGGTAAAAGCAAATATTTGGAATGGGTATTCATATATAAGGTGGCGGATGGAGCGGTTGATGAATTTGGGATAAGATAAAATAGTGATTGTATGAAAGAGAGCCTTAAAGCAGGGTGTTCTTTTGAAAGTATGGATAGAATTAAAGGCTGAAGGCTCTGCGCTATTCGTTTGGCAGAGCCTGAGTATTCTCTTGATCCGTAGAAAATAAATCTAACTGACCTTCTGGAGTGGAACTTTGACCGGATTCATCTTCAGTTGATGGTTCTTTTTTGGGTGTTTTATGAGTGTATAATTTCTCAAAAGGAAGTGAATACTTGGATTTTTTATTGTATTCTAGTAAAAGAGCTTCTGCGAATCCTAATGAACCGGCACGACGTTCTCTGGCAGTACGACTGATTTCTCTGACAGAGACACGCCCAACTTTTTCTTTGAAGGTGTCATCTTTCATTGTTTCTCCATAAGCATTATCCAGACGGGCAATAGCATTAAGCATATTGGAACTAAAGGACATAGGCGCACCTTCCCATGTGGCAACACAAAGGCGTAAAACACGATCAAGAGTGTGAAAACCATATTTTTCATAGATATTAATTAAAGTGGATACAGCACATATACCTCCGGGGCGAGAGGAAGAAGTAATAGTGAGATCATATGATTCAACAAGGTCACGAATAATAAGTTCTCTATCATTACCAGCTTCAATATTAGCCATGAATATTTCATAAGGTAATAACGATTTGACATATTTCATCTGATTTGCAAAAATATCTGCTTCTTGGGTGTAAACAAGATCATCATAAACCATACACCAGACAGGAGTTTCTCTTGATCCAGAGACGAGAGCAACAATCTCTATAGTGTGTTGTCCGTTGAACACATAATTTATCCCATCACGTCTACTTACTTTTACAGGGTTTATCTGATAAAGGTCAAAATTAGCTGCAGCACGCTGAACGTGTTTGATGGAAAGATTACGTTGATAATCTTGATTTGAACATAAATTTTTAATAGGTATTTGCTCAAAATGCACTTGGGGAACAAACTTTTGTAAATCTTCGGTATTTCCATCCATAATTATATTTCCTCCAATTTTTTTAAAATATTATTTGTGGTTGATATTAGACACATAAGCTGATATTTAAGCTTATATTTTGCTGTATCAGATGCAATTTTAAAATCTGAAACTTTTAATACTCTTTCGATAGAACTGTTCCACGAGGGAATCGTCAATGTAAGACTTGCAATTTCCGCATCTGGATCAAATTGTGGCAGGTTGCGTATTGAAGGAATAGAAACGGAAGATTCTTTCCTTAACATCGGTTTGGCGTAATTATTCCATAGTAATTCCCTTTTCATATCATGATAACTGAGATGTTCTATCTTTTCGGCAAGAAGGTAGTTATTTAGACTTAAAAGTTGCTCTTTTGGTAATCCTGAAAGCTCAATAATATTAGCTTGGGAAATCCAGAGTTGACCAGAACGAACTCGTTTGACAAAATCCGGAACTTTTTCATCAATTATATCTAGTGCACTACTGTAAGCAGAATATTTGTAAACGGTAGCCATTGCTACATTACATTCTTCGGATATTTTTTTTGCTGCGATGCTTGCACCGGAAATATGAGATTTATTCGTAGATGAAAGTTGTCTTGAAACTATAATTTTTTCAGCATCATATTTTTTCCCAATCAGGTATTTTTTATTGATATTGGTTAAATCCTCTCGTTTAAGTTGGTCAGTACATATCCATGAAATTACATCTTCTTTACTGGAAAAATGGAGTCTTTTTATTCGGAAAGGAATACTGTGTTTACGAAATAATTCATATGCTTCTATACCATTAATGACAATACCATTCCATGTGCAGATGGGGGTGTGATAGGAATGACATAATATCTGTTGTTCAAGTTGTTTATAATCTTTTTCACTGAGATATTGATACAAATTGGTGAATTCTAGTTTTGTTTTTAATGTATATATACTATAATTGCGCATACTCATCTCCCATTATTTCTGATTTGAATTCTGTTTGTGGCAGTTTTGTGATGATGTTATCCATGGAAAATAGAGCTATTTTTTTATCTGGGTAAATATTGCCTTCTAAACGAAAAATGTTAAATTTCTCCCAAGAAAGGTTAAGTTGGGAAAGTGAATATAGTAATTCTCGGCTGTACAATTCATAACTGTTACCATTGATGACAAAATAATCCTTAACTTTATGTGCCAATTTATCCTCCGCACAACTAGCCTTTATACCTATCATTTTTTGATCAGGATTAACAAGAAGTTGAATATATTCTGGGTTACCAATTTGACGGAGTGTATTGCGGTGGATTCGTATACGATTCTTTTTAAAGTCAATACATATTAGTGGATGGGAAGAGTGTTTGTTGTTCATAGGATTTTTCCTCACTTTCTGCTGTTGATGGTTCTTTTGCTTTTTCTATGGATTTATCAGTTGCCTTCTTCTTTTCTTGTATGTCAAATACTGCGTAGCCTTCAAATATATTGACTTGCATTGATTTTTGATGTTCTTCCACTGGAATACCGAACTGATTCTTCCATTCTTCAGGATAAGAAGGTGTCCTAGCAGTGGTTACAGTTCCATTGTCTTTTAGAGTACGAGGAAATATTTCAGGTGAAGTTAAATCGAAAATGAACAGTATTTCATTGCCAGAACGAATTAGTTTGCCGAGAATCTTGTACCGATAATTAGGATTCCAGTCCATGAGAGATATCACTTTAGCAAAGAAAATTCGACAGGTGATTTGTTTTGGCGAACGCTTTTTTCCAGAGGAACACCAACGAAAAGAGTCTTTTTCTTCTTCTCGACAGGGACGGACAGCCAGTTTTTTTTCAATGGGATTGACTAATATTTGCACATATTCGACATCGGGTAGTTTTTTTATGCAGGCGGTATTTACAGATACCTTGTAGTTATTAAACGTAAACGAAGGTTCGTAAATATGAGCGAAGAATTCGCCACGTACAACTTGATAACCGTCATAGCTGAAAGAATCATCGTCAATGACTTCCATTTGATTTGAGGGGCTGGGCGCGACTGTTATTGGCATAGGTGTGTTGATTTTCATCATATCAGAAGGTTCTGTAGTCATATTCCATTGATTTATAGGTTGCTCGCTCATTGGGTGTCTCCTTTAATTTCTGTAATAATATTCTTTATATTTTGTATAATGGTTTCTTTGGGAGTGGTTTGTAGCTCGGGTTCTTTATAAGGTTTACTTTCTGAAGCAGTCTGCCAGTTTTTGTCTGCTGTAAATTCTGTTAATTCTGGCGCTTGAGACTGAGTATAGTAATTATTACCGAAGCTATTCATCCAATCGGCAGGATAAGCTAACACACTCTTAGAATCAGATATTGTATCAGGCATGTTGTTATTGGGGGCGGATACGTCGTTGGTACTTGTCGGTATTCGTATTTCTGTATCGTCCATGTTGAAAATAAGGACATTTTCATTGCCTTTTTGGTGGGCAACTCCTAATATTCTATATTTGCATTTTTTGTCCCATTTAAATATCTCGTATAATGTTGGCAAAAATGCAGCGCCGGAAATTGGTTTTGGAATAAGTTGACCATCTTTGAGACGTGACCACTGCACTTTATTTTTTGTTTCAGAGGAACATGGTCGGATAGCAAGTAGTTTTGAGCTTGGGTGTATTAGCAGTTCGACAAATTTTATGTTTGGAAATTTCCGTATAGCATCTTTGTTAAAAGAGATCTGTTTATATGAAAAAGAAACAGAAATCCGACCAACAGAGGAGAAAAATTGTCCTCTGGCAACTTCATAGTCTCTTAAATCGAAGGAACCGGCGGAAGCAGTAATTGTATCAGGTACATTCATATTTGCCGGTTTAAGGACGCTTTGAGATGCTTCAAAGTAGTCTCTAGCTTTAAATCCAGACCATCTTGGATTAATGCTTATAAATCCACTTAGAGAGCCTTCTTGTATCACATGTAATTCTGGTAAAATCTCTTTATTTCCATATTTCGCATTTGTAATTAATTTTTGAACAGCTATGAAATCATCTCGGGAGATAATAGCTTCGTGATGTCCGACTTTTCTGTATTGATTACGGTCTTGATTGTTTTTCCTTGATTTATGGTCAAGATAATTAGGAGTCCATGTTTTTCTCGCCAGAACATCCCCACAATGGCGTTCATTTTGAAGGATTTGTAGTATGGTACTGGATGACCAGACATCATTATTCTTTTTTGTTTTACAACCGAGTTCTGTCAAAGAATCAGCAATTTGTTGAGTACTGCTTCCATTCAGATACATATAAAAAATAAGCTGCACAATTTTAGCTTCATGTGGATTGATTACAAGATCTCCATTTTCGTCTTGGTCATATCCGAGCAGAGGAGGTGTAAGGAATATTCCCCGACGAAAACGCATTTCAATGGAAGAATTCATAATTTCACTTTTGGTATGACTTTCTTCCTGTGCAAGTGTTGACATGAATGACAGAATCATTTCGCTTTTGGGATCAAGAGTATTTAAATGCTCTGTTTCAAAAAATACACCGACGGGTGGACGGAGTGAAGAAAGCTCTCGTACATATCGGATACAGTCAACAACGTTTCTTGCAAATCGGGATACACTTTTTGTTATGATTAAATCAATTTTTCCGGCTTCACAATCTTCAATCATTTTTTTGAATGCATCTCTATGTTGAAGCGAAGTGCCTGAAATGCCTTCGTCGGCATATATTTCGACAAGCATCCAATTCGGATTTTTATTTACTACATCCTGATAATGATTTTTCTGTAATTCATATGAGGATGTTTGGCGTGGATCATCCGTAGATACCCTTGCATATACAGCTACTCGTAGTTTTTTTTCTGTTTTAAAAATATCCTCTGGTGGAAGTGCCGGAATTACTTCCAGTTCTTCTGGATCAATACCTTTGTATCTTTGCCGGATTCTGGCTTTCTGTTCATCAATATTACTGCTGCGTTCTTCACTTTCTTTCATCAATAGCGACATCCTTTATAGTTGATATAACTATCATAGAATTTTTGGATTGAAAAAGACATAAACCATCAGTTAAGTGATTAACAGATGGTTTATGTAGAAATAGATATTTGATTGTTATTGAATGATTTAATAATCATTCGGGTTATCAGCATCGTAATTGTGTTTTGAGGATAGATGCCAATCATTGATTCGTAAAATATTCTTTATGGCTGAAAGAACCTCGAATATGTAACGTTTTTCAGTGCTGGTACAATCTGCCATTAATAAATCAATATCAGTTTGATATTCCGTAGGATTGTATAACAAGTTTCCATAGAGTAATTCATCAATAGTAATTTCAAGGGCATTGCTAATTTTGATTAAAGATTCTAAACTGGGTTTACGTTTGGCATTTTCTATATAGCTTATATAAACAGTAGAAAGATCAGCGATTTCAGCCAGCTCCTCGGCAGATAATCCTCGTTGTTTGCGGGTTTCTCTTATACGTTTGCCTATAAGTGCATAATTTATTTCCATGTCCTCACCTCCTTTCCATCACAACTTGACTTTTTTGTGTTGTAGATAGAAAAAATGGTGAGTTATACAATAGTAATTGGTTGTATAAAAAGAAGTATATCATATGTATATAGCAAAAAGAAGATTGTCGATTGATGGGAGAAAAAGGCGATAAGTTGTAATTGAACAACAGCGAAAAAAAGGTTATTATTTATGTATTAAAAATTATGTCTGAGAGGAAAATACATGGCAGATAAAGAGGAAATTAAAACACTGGAGGAATTAGAGGAAAAAGGAAGAATACTGCGGGAGTACAAAGAAAAATTCCGGCAGATGTGCCAAGAAAATAAAATGATAAAGGGTTCGACAGTGCTGAAACTATATGATAAAATTGAAGAGGTACAAAGAGAATATGAGCATTTAGATAATAAGCTGACATTAATGGAATACAACTTTATATAGTTCTATTTTTTTTGTTTTAATACTACTGTTTCCCTTAGTAAATACTTGTAAGATACATCTCTAATATTTTTGCGGATTTCTAGTTACAATTAAGGTAACTACTATCGGAAAGAGGTGTATTTACTTGCGTACAGAGGATTATATTGCGGACAATATTATAGCTTTATGTAAAAAACGTGATATGAGTAAATATCGGCTGTCACAATTGACTGGTATATCTCAATCTTCGATTGGAAAAATTATTGCTAAAGAAAGTTTACCAACCATGCCTACTGTAGAAAAGATATGTGATGCACTGGGAGTAACAATGGCACAATTCTTTGCCGGAATGGATGTTCCAGTAAGCTTATCAGAATCACAACAAGAGGTTCTGAATATTTGGAATAATCTTGATGAAAAAGAACAGAATGTAGTGATACAAATGCTCCGGGGACTTCAAAAATAAAGGAAACAGTTGTAACGAAAATGTTGACTGTTTCTTTTTTTATGGAGTTGGGAGATTATGGTGATTGAAAAGAAATATTATGATATTGCACAGCGTGAATTGGAAGAAATGCAAAGAGAAATTAATGAAGAAAAAGCGCAAATGTCAGAAGAAGAGATACTAGAGGATAAAAAATGGCATGATGAACAATTGGAAACAATTATTAAAAAGGCAGAAGCTCATATGCGTCGTTTTAAGAAAGTTCCAGATCCTCAAAAAGTAGTGAAGTTCACTTTTTTACAAAAAGATGCATTGGAAATTGCACGAAATATGCAGATGAATATAAAAACTGAGCGTAAAGAAGATGATTTATGGGGGACGATAGAAATGTCATTTAATAATATGTGGTTTTTAGATTCAGCTCCTAGTGAATGGAAAGATATTTGGAATAACTTGATGAAAGAAGCTCAGAGAGTGTATATAGAAGCAAAAGATAACATGATCATGTATCAATATTATTATGATTTGGCGGTAGAAGTTCCTTGTGTGCAGACACAATACAAATAATGATATATGAATGCTGTTCTGTAATAATTTTATGATATACTGTGGATATGATATGTAAAAATAGTCGGAGAAAGATTTGTGAATGCACGATTATTTAGGAGGAAAAAAGCATGACAGATGCAGAACAAAGAGAGGCTGCCCGTCAATTTGTAAACCGATGGATGGGAAAAGGGAAAGAAGATGAAGATGGACGTTCTTATTGGATTGATTTATTGACGAATGTTTTGGGAATGGATAATGTGACAGAACGTTTGAACTTTGAAAAGAAAGTTGTAATTGATGGAAATACAAAACGTATTGATGTATATATTCCTGAAACGCGAGTGATTATTGAACAGAAGAGTCTTGGAAAAGCCTTGGATCAGAAAATCAGGAATTCAGGAGATGTTGATCTCACTCCATTTGAACAGGCAGACAGATATAATGGAAAGCTAACTTTTGATGAAAGAGCTCGGTGGATTGTTACGTCAAATTTTGCGGAAATTTGGATTTATGATATGAACCAGAAACAGCCAGAACCGACAAAGATTGCTTTAGATGAATTACAAAGCAAATATCCATTGTTGGATTTCTTGGTGGAAAAAGAAGTAAAGACAATATCGCATGAAATGGAAGTATCAATAAAAGCAGGAGATATTGTTGGGCTTATTTATGATGCGTTTTTAAAACAATATCGTATACCGGATATTAAAGAAAAAGATGAAACGTCCGAACAGAAAGAAAAAAGAGAGCATAAATTAAAGAGCCTGAATGCTTTATGTGTACGGATTGTCTTTTGCTTATATGCAGAAGATGCTGGAATTTTGGGTAAGAGAAATATGTTTCATGATTATTTGGTAACATATGAAGTAAGGGATTGTCGAAGAGCATTAATAGAATTATTTAAAGTATTAGATACGCCGATATCAGATCGGGACGAGTATTTGGAGGAAGATCTTGCTCAGTTCCCATATGTAAATGGCGGGTTATTTGCTGATGAAACTATTGAGATACCACCTTTTACAGAGGAAATTAAAGAATTACTTCTTACAAAAGCGTCAGAAGATTTTGATTGGAGTGATATTTCTCCAACTATATTTGGAGCCGTATTTGAATCTACATTAAATCCTGAGACCAGACGTTCTGGAGGAATGCATTATACATCTATCGAAAATATTCATAAAGTCATTGATCCACTTTTTTTGGAAGATTTACAGAAAGAGTTTAATGCAATAAAACAAATTCAGGTAAAGCGGACTAAAGATAAAAAGCTGGACGAATTTCAGAATAAATTAGCAACACTTACATTCCTAGATCCGGCATGTGGTTCTGGAAATTTCCTCACAGAAACGTATTTATCACTTCGACGTTTGGAGAATGAAGTGATACGTGAAAGAGTTGGAGGACAAATGACTTTAGTAGAAGCTCATAACCCAATTAAAGTCTCAATACAGCAATTTTACGGAATAGAAATTAATGATTTTGCAGTAACCGTTGCAAAGACAGCACTATGGATTGCAGAATCGCAGATGTTAGAAGAAACAAAAAGTATTGTTTATGGATTTAATGATGATTTTCTTCCTTTGAAGACATATGTAAATATTACAGAAGGAAATGCTTTAAGATTGGATTGGAATGAGGTCATTCCAGCAACAGGTCTATCTTATATTATGGGAAATCCACCTTTTGTTGGATATTCGTATCAATCAGAAAGCCAAAAGAAAGACATTGAGAATGTATATGTAGACGAAAATGGAAAATCAACTTCAACGGCAGGTAAAATCGACTATGTCGCGGCATGGTATTTTAAGGCTGCAAAAATGATGGAGGGTTCAGAGGTTAGAACGGCATTTGTTTCTACTAATTCCATTACACAGGGAGAGCAGGTGTCTTATGTTTGGACTGAACTATATAAACAGTTTAATATTCATATAGATTTTGCACACAGGACATTTGTATGGGGAAGTGAGGCAAAATTAAAAGCGGCGGTTCATTGCGTTATTATAGGTTTTAGCACATCAATGTCAAAGGGAAAATGTCGTTTGTATGATAATGGAGCGGTTGAAGAAACGGTACAAATTAGTCCGTACCTAATAGATGCTCCGATTACTTTTATTAACAGTCGTACTAATCCATTATGTAATGTCCCTAAGATAACAAATGGAAATAAACCAGTGGATGGGGGATATTTGTTTTTGTCACCAGACGAAAAAGATGAACTCATACAAAATGAGCCAGAATCTAAAAAGTTCGTTCGCAGGGTTTATGGAGCAGAGGAATTTATAAATTCTAAAGAGAGATATTGCTTATGGCTGAGAGATATTTCTCCAAAAGAATTAAACAAGTTGCCGATGATAAAAAAGCGTGTTCAACAGGTTCGTGAATTTCGATTGAAAAGCACAAAAGCTGTTACTGTAAAAAGTGCGGATTCACCAACATTGTTTCAACAAATTAGACAGCCAGATGAACCATATATAATTGTACCAAGGGTATCATCGGAAAATAGAAGATATATACCGATGGGATATGAATCGCCAGAAACGATTATAACGGATTCTGTCCAGTGTATTCCAAACGCTGATTTGTATACATTTGGAATTATTACCTCTAACGTACACATGGCATGGACGAGAGTAGTGTGTGGTAGATTAAAGAGTGACTATAGATATTCTGCAAAAATCGTATATAACAATTTTCCATGGCCGGAGCCAACAGAACAGCAGAAACAGAAAATCGAAGAAACAGCACATAGAATTTTGGATGCCAGAGCACTTTTCCCAGACAGTAGTCTCGCAGATATGTATGATCCGTTGACCATGCCAACAGAATTACGTAGAGCGCATATCGCAAATGATAAAGCAGTTATGGCAGCATACGGGTTTGGAACAAAGATGACTGAGGCTGAATGTGTAGCTGAGTTGATGAAACTCTATCAGAGAATGGTAAAAGAAAATTAAGGGGCAGTACAAAATGAAAAATTGTTTTTATTACTGACAAGTGTTCTTTTGATAGGTCTGACTGCTTGTGGAAATAAAGAGCCGGAGTATTCATTGGAATTTATTGAAGGGAAAACAGTGACGATTGAGGATAACGAGTATGTTGGAGCATTCTTCAATTTTACGAATAATGGTGATGCAACTACATATTGTCCAAATGATAATGAAATGAAAATTGGCTTTGAAACATCAAAACTGGTTAATCTGCAATCGAAAGGAATTATTTATTTGTTAGAAAGTAAAATTCGTTCAGACAATAGTTCTACAGCATTGCTTGGATTTGACAATTACAGTTTGGAACATTTAATGCCAAAGAAATGGAGAAATAATTGGGGGGCTTGTGCGACAGAAGATGATGCAAAAAAGAGAGATTCTCTATTACTGACATTGGGGAATTTGGCGATTATTCCGCAAACTTTAAATGCATCTATACGTGATGCTGCATGGAATGTAAAAAAGGCGGGAAAGGGACAAAATAAACCAGGTTTACTTTTGTGTGCGAGCGGACTTTATACATTACATGACGTACTTCAAAAAAATGATTGGAACGAACATGAAATAGAAAATCGTGCAGAATGGCTCTTAGCTAATGCACAGAATATTTGGAAAATATAGAATATTTCAAATCCATAAAAGCTGAATGAAAACCAATATGGGAATTTTACAGGTGGTACAAAATTTGTAAAATTTTCATATTGGTTTTTTGTGATTTGTAAAAAATCATAAATTTGGATACTGAGTAAGGTTTTGGATTTTTATTTTTTATGTATTTTTCAATTTTGGATAAGGCTCCGAAATTGGCAATTTTGCGGAAGTGTATCCACACTTCCTGTCCTTGCTGTTTTTAAAATCACATAGTGATTTCACAGGGATATAGAGATATTTAGTCTATTTTATATCCCTGTGTTGTGACCGGAAAAATTCGGGGAACCAAGTGTATATTTATGCTGAATGTGAGGGACTGGGGAGCACAATCCTCAGCAAGAATCCTACGTCCGGAAAATATCATATTGCTAAAATAGCGATATGGTATTACCGGGGTGGATCTTGCTCTAATGTGTACAGTAACCTCGGCATAAATAGAAAGAATGGGTTTGGGGAATCCCCAGCAAGATAAAAACCTGATGAAAGAACATTTGTCGGAAAGACAATATTGTTAAACACAGGTGGATCTTGCTCTGGGGTAAGAAAGAAGTATCTTTATATTATCAAAATGATATTTGGAGTTTATGTTGTTGGAAAGTCGTAAGCAGGAAGATAACTTCCAGTTGTCGGTGCAAATATAATGAATAAAAGTGTCCAGTACATTTTTTGTGATGGGTATTTTGGTGGAATCCACTTTTATTTATTTTTGAATAATAAAATTTTGAATCTGCAGCCGATAGAAGCAGATGGTTATAAAAAGCTTTTGATAACTATGAGTGCAAAAACAGATAGCTGCGAAAACTTATTATGAGCTAATAGCAAAATTTGATATTTTGTGATATTGAGGGTATGGGGAATCGTAATCTCCATTAAGTTCGTCAGAGAATCATAATCCAGAAATGGGATTTTGAGTTACTCTAGGCGATACTTGCTTTAGAAAATGATTTGCCATAATGAGTTAGAACATGGGAGGAGGAAGCGTTAAAAAAAGAGAGAGTCATAAGCAACTCTCTCTGTGATAAAATTAAAAAGTTATAGTATCAGTGATTCGGTAAGATTACAAAAATCCTTAACAGGAATATTTTCTTTAAGTGGTAAAGCTGTCTCTAAAAAGGTTTCGTCTGCAAATCTTTCGAGTTCAGAATCAAAATGTATAATTGAAGCATTTGTATTTAATTGGTATGGTGGAATTGTAACAAAATAATCATAATCTTCGTAAGAAGGAGTGGCGCAAGAAACTTTAATTTTTCCGTCCAATTTCAATTTTGCAAATTCTCCATAAATGGCAGTTAAGGCTTTTTTTCTTTCTTCATCAGAAGTAATTCTATCTACATATCTAATATACCAATAATCTATATTTCCCTCTTTTAATTCAATTAAATAATCGTATGATCTGGGCGTTCCAGATTTTATTGTCCATTCAACTTTATGCAGACTTGTCATCATGGAAAGTCCACGCATTAAAGTAGAAAAAAACTTTTCATGCACCTGAACAGTAGAGAGATCCAGAGAAAATCCATTGTCTGCAATTATCTTTTTTCGTTCCCGTATTTTCTTAGAAGAATATCCCGTTGCATCATATAATTCTTGGATAAGTTCTGGATCATCAATGGCTTTTGCAATTTTATCAATAGTGCTTTTATATGGTCTTCCAGATCGGGCACCGTTGAGCATTCGTGAAATGGTTGCATTATTTAAGCCTGTTTGTTCAGATAATTCTTTTTGTGTTTTTTTCTGTAAAATGATTTGAAGTATATTGATGAATCTTTCCTGATCGTAAACGCTGTCAGGATTTATTAGTGTGCCTGAATTTGATATAAATTCGTTCATTCAAATCTCCTCTTGACTTCTTTGACTTTGTATAAATTGACTTCTTGTATTTTATCTTATCAATTATATCCCTAAAAATCAATTTAAAACATAAAGAAATCAAAAAATGCTTTATTGATATTCTTGCAAAAGTCAAAGAAGTCAAAAACGTAATTGACATTTTGATATCTTTGTGTATAATGTAAATCAAGAAGTCAAAGAAGTCAAATGAATCAAAAAGAAAGGAAGGAGGGCTGTGGATTGAAATATAGGGTTGTTTCGATTTTGAAAGATAATAGACCACGTTTTTTGATTATTTCTGATATTGAAGAAATTGAAATCCTTCCATCAAAGTATTTGAAGCATCTGGATCAGATTAATGCTTCTCCGAATACTGTAAAATCCGCAGCTTTCGCACTTTCATATTATTACAATTTTCTGCAGGAGCAAACGATAGGATTGGATGAGATTACATTGCTATCCTATTCAGAGCAGAATAAACATTTTATTGATTTCTTGTATTGGGTTAAGAGTGGAAAGCATACTGAGCATAACACACAGACGAGCAATAAGACCTGCAATATGTATCTTGGTGCAGTCTTCAGATACTACCAGTTTTTGGCACTGGAAGATGTTTTGCCAATGCTTAAAGTCTTACGAGTAAAAAAAGTATCGTATTTTGACAGTATGGGAGTAAATCATCAAAATGCAGTGAATTCGTTTAAAGGTTTCTTCAAAGAAGAAGAACCTAATCTGGAAGAAATAACATCCGAAGAAATACAGGAACTGATAAATGCCTGTACGAATGATAGAGATCGATTGCTGATAGCAATGATGGCAGAAACCGGTCTTAGATTAGGGGAAATTCTGGGAATCCATTATACCGAAGATATTGATTTTGAAAGAAGGACGGTTCGGGTAAGGTATCGTGAATTCAATAGCAACTTGGCAAGGGCAAAAAATGCAGAATATAGAATGGCTTTGTTAAGTAATACAACTTTTGAGTTCTTGGTTAAGTACATTTCTGATAACCGAAAAAGTTTGATGAACTCGGAGTATCTATTTACAAAATTGACAGGAAAAAACAAAGGAGAGCCATTAGATGCGGATTCTGTGTATAGCATGTTGAAAAGGCTATCCAAAAAAACGGATATCAATTCCCATCCGCATCAGCTCCGACACTATTTTGCGGAGGAAAGAAGAAAAGAAGGATGGGATTTGAATGACATTCGTTTTGCCCTGGGGCATAAGAAAGTCGAAACTACCATTAAATACTTGGGTGAAAATAATGAACGATTGATAGAAGCGACAGATCAATACTACTCAAATAATGAAGATTTATACCAAATTGCAGATTTTCTGTAAAAGGAAGGAGGGATTACCTTGGCAGTATTAAAAATTGTTCCGAAGTTATATCAGGAAAAAATATCTGAGAAATTAAAGGAAGAAATATCTTTAGTTACAAATGGAGAAGCAAAATACTATAACCGGTTATACAAATTTTTCCAGTATACAGATATACAGTGTACTGCAGATATTAACTATGAAACGAGAAAAATGTATATGGACTCTCTTGAAAAAGAGGATATTTCAGAAAAATATAAAGCGGAATTACTGAGCTTATTTGATCGTTTAAAAATAGAAAATATGCCGGATGTCTATTCACAAGGAAAGCCCTTCTCTGTAGAACAGGAGTTTTTTAAGCAAGACAAATTGTTTTTGCTGTATGTCCCCAATAAGAAGAAAGCACAATCTTTCCGTCAGGTGGTTGATAAGAATGATTTGTTATGGGACTTAACGAGGATACATTCATCACAGTTGGTGCGACAGACAAAAATATTGCTGTGTGAAATTCTGAATATGGATAAGGTACAAAGACATCGAAGATATTTTTTAGAACCATTAAAAGCACTTATACGATTTTGCGATAAGTACGGAATAGATGATATTGAAGAAATGGAACAGGCAGACGAAAACAGATTTTATCTGTATTTAAACAAGGAGTCGGAAATTATAAAAAAACAGGCTTCTAAGATTGTTGAGTTTGCGAGAAGAACGTTATTTCTGACAGATTCAGAGACAAATTGGCGAGCGTGTATCTGGTATATGGATAGGTTTCAGTTTGATAAATCGAGAATCAATGCTAGTTCACCTGTTAAAAGCCTTTCATTTATTAATATTTACGAAAAAGAAAATCGTTGGTATTTACAATTATACGCAAAATATTTGGTCGGGATATCGGATCTGTCTTTATCAAATATCCGAAATACAATAAGTTTTATTTCACAATTTTTAAAATATCTGGATGGACAGAGTAAGAAAGTAACTGAACTGGAGATACAAGATATAGAGGGTTATGTGTCTGTTTTGGATAAGTCCGATATTAAGTATTCTACTTTTAACCGATATATCACACATATGCATACATTTCTACAGTTTTTGAAAATGAAAAATATTGAAGTGTTGAAGTTTTATCCGGAACGATTTTTAAAAAAAGGTTTTTCAGAACACAATGAAAGAAGTGTTCCAGAAAAAACAATTGCTCATCTGATTAAGGAGCTGCCGGCATTCCCAGAGCATTTACAGTTGATGTATTTGATTTTGTTTTGCACAGGAATTAGGAAAAGCGAGGTTTGTACAATAAAATCGGGAGCCTTTTATTCACAAGGCAATGAGAATTGGATGCGCATATATCAAAGCAAAATGCGGAGAGAAAAAGTCATTCCTGTTCCCAGTTTATTGGTTGGACTGGTGAATGATTATGAAAAAAAGTACGGAATAAAAAATGGGGAGTATTTATTCAAAAATAAAAAGGGTGGTGCATTTAATGGACAGACATTTTCAAATCAGATGATTCGGGAGTGTAAGGTTCGTGGGATTGCCTGCGGAGATTATATCTTTAGAGCACACGATTACAGACATAACCTTGCAACTTCAATGTACGGAAATGGGGTTTCTATACAAGGGGTACGAGATTATCTAGGACATTCAAGTGAGAATATGACAAAACAGTACATTGATTTCATGCCGGAACGTATTGTATCGGCTGAAGATAAATATTTCTCTAAAAATCAGTCATTTAAATTGAAAGGAGCAGAAGATGATGAAAGGTAATATTAATTTGATTTCGTATGACTGTTATCAACAAGCTACAGAAAAACAGTTGGCAGGACTGAAATGGAAGGAAAACAGGGTGTACTACATATCAGAGATTCATAATGAAAAGATGCAGGATGAGATTTATGGGTATATCGATGATAGATGTAGACGTTTGTCATTATCAACAGTAGTAAATGATATTTACAGATTTGATCTGTTGAAAGAATTTCTGAATGAGAAGTGTACAAGTTGTAGTAGCATCACTGATAAAAAATGGGAAGAACTGGAGAGAAGTTATAAAGCATTTTTATATAAAAAAGGATTGGCGCTGTATGTTAGAAGAAATAGACCGGATAGGCGGAATGTTGAGCAACAAAGTAGCGCTCAGATTTCTTTTCTGAAAATGTATTATGAGTATGTTGTGAAGTGTAAAACAGCAGATATTCCAGAAAATGAAAAAGATGTATGGGATATGAGAAAGTTGGATATTGTGCCAAGGAGTAATCCGATTCGTGGAAGATATAGATTAGATTTTCGTGAGATCAGGCAGAAAGAATTTAAAGAGATAATAAAGAAAATATTGTATAGCCACTGCCAGACAAAAGCAATGGGTAGTATAAAAGGTGAATTGCGTGGATTCCGTCGGTTTGCTAGTTTCATGTATGATCGATTCCCAGAAGTAAAGCACTTTACAGAAATTAGCAGGGATATGATAGAAGATTATCTGGTTTATATAAAAACGGATACTGGTCTTACATCAGTCAGTTACACGACAGAGCTGTCGGTTTTGGATAATCTGTTGGATGAAATAGGGCGTGAACTGGAAATAGGAAATATATGCAACCTTTTTCTGTCCAGTGATTGCAGAGCATATGACAACGCTTTACCAGAAGCGTATTCAGATGCAGAAATCAGAAGATTTAATTGTGCATTAACAAAATTAAAGCCCCAGTTAGGCAGATGTTTAATAATACATCAGATGCTCGGTACAAGAATAGAGGATACGTTGACTTTGCGAAGGGATTGCTTATCTGAGAAATCTGGACATTATTTTATAACTATTATCCAGCAGAAAACAAGGAAATATAAAAGACCAGTTAGCAATCAGCTGGCAGAATTGATTAGAAAAGCAATAGAAGTTTCAGAAAAGGAGCATCCAGATTCAGAATATATTTTTCTGCAAGATAATGGAAAATTGTATACAGATTCAATGCTGAAATATCATGTAAATATCATGATTTATGAAAATGATATCAGGGATGATAATGGAAATTATTTTGAGTTTCGTACACATCGTTTTAGACATACTTTTGGAGTAAAACTTACAGAAATGAAATTAGATGATGATAGCATTGCAAGGCTGTTGGGGCATAAGGATACACGAACCATACCACATTATCGGCGGTTAAGAAACGAAGCATTAGCGGAGGATACAAAGGCTGTACGAGATGAAATGAATGAATTATTAGCACAATACAGGAGGGAAAAGGAAAATGCAGAAACACGATAAAATGGTAGCACTGGCAAAAGAAAAAAGTGCGGAAATGACGGAAACAGCAATAACAGCTATTGAAACAATGTATAGAAAAAATATAAAAATTTCAGTTGCTGAACTTACAAAACTAACAGGACTTTCCAGAGGTTTTTTCTATAATAATCCGAATGTGAAACAGGTCATGATGGAATTGAAGGAAAAACAACAGGGAATGATATTGCGAAATCCTAAAAGTGATGCTATTGCAAAAGCACAGGAAGCACGGATTAAGAGTTTAGAACAGAAATTATCCGATAGTGTTCCGAAAAACGAATATGAAAGTCTTCAGAAAAAATATGAAGAATTACAGGTGAAATATAGTCAAATGAAAAAGGGAACACTGTTGAAGATGTACGACCAATTATAGGAAGAAAAGGAGAATATTTTATGCAGAACGAAATTTATGATGAGAAAAATGGACTTACTTATATGTTATGTGGTGATTATTATTTGCCAAAATTGGCACTTACAGATATCGAACCAACTTATGGGAAATATGGGATGCTTCGTAAAAGCTATTTACAGGAACACAGAAAGGCAAAATATCAAATATTGTTGTTACAAGGAAAACTTGTCGAGCATTTGAATCAGATTGATGCAGAAGCAAGGGATAGGGAAGAACAATTAGTAAAACAGATGATGGAGAAACAAGGAATTACAGAGAAATTAAAAAGGCAGGACAACATGGAATGGACAAGGAGGATGAATGCCATTTGTCATGATGCAGAAGAGATGATTTTGACGGAAATGATATACACAAAAGGATAATGAACTGCATTGGATAGCAAGAATTTTGCAGCCCGGATAGCAAAAAAGTGGAAGTCCGGATAGCAAAAAAAAGGAAGTCCGGATGGCAAGATTCTTGCTGTCCGGAAAGACAAAAAAGTGAGGGATTAAAAATGTTGGTTAAGTACATAATAAAAGTGTTTTTATATTTAATTCTTGCAGTAATGACATTGATTCGCTGGTTATTAAAAATTCCGATGATGTTGGGAAATATTTTGCTTTACTTTTTATCAATTATATTTATTCTGACAGGTGTTTTGAGTTATGGATTTGCATTGGAATCTGCAAGAGAATGTGGGCGAATGATAATAATTGGGATGGCATTTGGTGCAATACCAGACTTTGTCCCATTTTTGGGAAAAAGTTTAGAGACATTGGTTGCCAAACTGTTAAGTATGACAAATGAATGAGAAAGTCAATATGAAAGAGGGCTGTGAAAGGCTCTCTTTTCTTTTTGCAACTGTGGAATGGCAAGATAATAACGTTATATACAGTGTATATTAAGTACAGATATTGTATTTCTGCATGATGGGAACATAGGGAGTCCATATAAAGGCACTTAATACGGGGCATGACGGAAGTCTCAGCACCGGCCATGCAAACAGTCCGAAGGACATGTTAAGCCGTCTGGAAACGATGGTACTGATGGGAATGGATCTTCCCCTTCCTGCAATTCAGAGACAGATCGCCTCCGGTCTGGATATCATTGTACATCTCGGCCGTCTGAGAGATAAGACCAGAAAAGTCCTGGAAGTAACAGAAGTCCTGGGATACTGGGAGGAAGAAATCCACCTGCAGACGCTGTATTGCTTTGAAGAAGCATATAAGGAGGCGATGAATGTAACAGAAGATGAAGAAAAAAGAGAAATCAGGATGGAAAGAAAAGTTAGCGGAGACTGGAAAAAAATTGCAGAACTTTGTCACCGCGAGAAGCTTATGGCAGCAGGATATCACATTTAAAGAACGTGGGGCAGCCGGGGGAAAGGCTGCCACACTCATTGGGATTACGGCATGGCTTTATTACCGGAAGATATGGGCTGTGCCGGCACTGATCCCGCTGGGGATATGGCTATACAGAGAATTTCTGAAAGAAGAGAAAAAGAAAAAGGAACAGGAATTCCAGAAGCAGTTCCGCGAGATGATACAGTCTCTGTCGGCAGCACTGAACACGGGCTATTCGGTAGAAAATGCATTCTATGAAACGCAGAAAGAATTAAAAATTCTTTATCCTCCGGAGGCCCGGATTTCTAAGGAATTATTGGTTATTACGAGAAAATTGCGGATACATATTCCGGTTGAACAGGTGCTGGAGGAATTTGCAGAACAGGTGCTGTCGGAGGATGTAAAGAGTTTTGTAACCGTATTCGTAACGGCAAAGAAAAGCGGTGGGGACATGATCGGTATTATCCGTAATACAGCGAATCAGATCGGAGACAAGATAGAAGTGAAAAGAGAGATCGATACCATGCTCGCTGCAAAGAAATATGAATTTCAGATCATGTCGGTAGTGCCGTATGGAATTATCGGTTATATGTCACTTAGTTTTCCGGAATTCATGAATGAATTATATGGGAATATGGCAGGAATCGGGGTGATGACATTATGTCTTGGAATCTACGCAGGCGCTTATTATCTGGGAATAAGGATATTGAGAATCGACGTATAGTGCGGGTGACTTGTGTACTGTTCATATCCGGGATATTACTGACCGGAGCAGATGCCGTTCGTTCTGTAAAGCAGCTACAACCGGCCATTGAGAGGAATGATTACGGAAAAGGGTCAAAGACGGAAGTCTTAGATGTAAAAGTCGGGGATACAAAGAAAAAAATAAGAACGGATATAGAAGTATCGGAACGCCGGTATACGACAGAAGAGATACAGGAACTGTTCGGAAGGATCATCCGGAGGATGGACAGGCTGATACTAAATGAAAACCAGACGCCGGATCATGTGGAGACAGACCTGAACCTGATCACAGAGATTCCGGGAGAACCGGTGACGGTCTCCTGGGAACTGGACAGGTATGATGTAATGAATGTTAAGGGCGAGATACAGGAGAAGAATATTGCAGAAAAGGGAACGCTTGTAAAACTGAATGCGGTACTTACTTATACGGAAAATGAAAAAGAACAGGCAGCTTATCAGTGCGTAGTCTGTGTATATCCTAAGAAGTTAAGCGGAGAGGAAAAGATAAAGAAAATAGTAACGGAAAATATGAAAAAGGCAGATGAAAAGCAGCGGGAACAGGAAACGCTGATTCTGCCGGAACGTCTGGGGAAAAATGAACTTCGTTATTATCATCCGTTTCATAACCGGGGAATGATTGTGCTCACAATGAGCATAATGATCGGAATATTGCTCTGCGCATTACAGAAACAGAATGAAAAAAAGGCACTGGAAGACAGAAAAAAACAGATGCTTAAGGACTATCCGGATATTATCAACAAACTGACATTGTATTTAGGAGCAGGCATGACGGTAAAGCGTGCCTGGAGAAAGGTAACCGAGGGCTATGCGAGAGAAAAAGAAGAAGGGAAAAAGAGGTACGCATATGAAGAAATGATACAGACCTGTCATGAGATGGACAGTGGTGTGACAGAATCGGAGAGCTATGAGAATTTCGGCAGACGGTGTGACGTTCAGGTTTATATAAGACTGGGGGCTTTGTTGTCACAGAATCTGCGGAAAGGAACAAAAGGATTGACAGAACTGTTAAAACTGGAATCCATACAGGCATTTGAAGAGCGGAAAGCACAGGCAAAAAGGCTTGGGGAAGAAGCCGGGACAAAGCTGTTGCTTCCAATGTTTCTTATGCTGGCGGTGGTACTGGTCATTGTGATAGTACCGGCATTTCTGACATTGCAGATATAGATGAAAAATAAAAGAAAAAGAAGAAAGGGGAATACAGTATGTGGAGAATTCGATATGCATTACAGGTATTAAAAGACGACCGGGGGATCGGGGTGGTAGAAGTGATCCTGATCCTGGTCGTACTGATCGGACTTGTGATTATCTTCAAATCACAGCTTACCAGTCTGGTGCAGACAATATTCGAAAAGATTACCAGCGAAAGTTCCGGAATTTAAGTGTGGTGAGCACCGGAAAGAAGGAGATGACGACAGGGTATGTAAGAGGAGAGGTAACGGTATATCTGACACTGACATTTATTCTGCTTGTCTCGCTTGTACTTGCGTTGACGGAAAGCGCATCCATCCAGATGGCAAAGAATTACAGAAGGGCAGATATGAACCGGGCAGTGGAGTGCGTATTTGCGGAATATCAAAAAGAACTTCTGGAACATTATGATGTATTTGCCATAGAAGCAGGATATGAAAGCGGGACATACAGTGAGCAGAATTTGTTAGACCGCCTGTCATATTACGGTGCTGATATGGAAAATGATATAAAGAGAATCCGGCTGTTCACAGATCAGAATGGGGAATTGTTCATGGATCAGGCCGGTAAATACATGAAACACAAATACGGAATCTCATGGGCGGACAAATATCTTGGAAGTACTTCCATCTGGAAGAATCAGGAACGGCAGGCAGATGAAATTACCAGAGAAGAAAAAGCGCAGACAGATCATCTGGAGGAGCTTCTGAGCGGGCAGGAAATGGAACTTCCAAGTGAAGGAAATCCGTTGGAACATGTAGCAGGACTGAAGCAGGCACCGATTTTGAATCTGGTATTACCGAAAGAAACACAGGTATCAGAAAAACAGATTGTGTCAGAGGACATGCCGGAGAACCGAGAGAATCAGACCGGTCACGGAACATTTGAAGATGTGGAATCGGAAGGAGGAACACTGGATTCCGTATTGCTGGGCGGGTATATACAGGAACATTTTGCGGATTTTCTGGATGAACCGAAGGGTGGGAGCCTGGACTATGAAGTGGAATATATTCTGGCTGGCAGGCAAAGTGACCGGGAGAATCTGGAAGCGGTCGCGAACAAATTAGTGCTGCTGAGATTCGTGCCGAATTATCTGTATCTGCAGACCAACAGTACCAGACAGGCTGAGGCACGGGCAGCGGCAGGGACATTATGTACACTGCTTGCGGTACCGGCGGTTACAGAAGCTGCAGCGCAGGGAATTCTTCTGGCATGGGCATACGGGGAATCCGTGATGGATGTGAGAACATTGCTGAATGGAAAAAAGACTGCAGTTGTAAAAGACGATGCAAGCTGGCAGCTCTCATTATCCGGTCTTATGAAGCTTGGGACAGAGGAAGACACCGGCGATGGGGCGGATGTAGAAGGTGGTATGGACTACAAAGACTATGTGCGAATGTTGTTATTCCTGGAAGATAAAGGGAAATTAACAGTAAGAACCATGGGAGTGATCGAGAAGGATATGCAGACGATTTACAGCCAGCCGTCATTTCGGATCGATTACTGTGTCGGAAGAATGGAAGTGGACACGGTGTGTAAGCTGAGAAGAGGGATATCGTATAGATTTCAGACATATTACGGCTATCAGTAGTGCGTGTAAGAACAATGACATGAGGCGGATAAAGATGCCCTTTCAGGTATCGTTAGAAATCCCGGAAATATAAAAATAATAAAGAAAGGAGCAGGATTCGCAAAATGAGAAATAATTTATTCTCCCCCTCACAACCTATCAATCATTCAGTATCTGAAAGGGTATCTTTATCCGCCTCAACACGATTGGAAAAATTATTCCGTAATAAAAGAAAGGGAAGCGTTACCGTAGAGGCGGCAGCAACGGTACCGCTGTTTTTCCTGGCGGTTGCGACACTGTTGTACCTTCTGGAAATGATGGCAGTACATACTGCAGTCAGGAGCAGTCTGCAGTATGCAGGAAAACAGGCGGCAAAAGACACCTGTATCACACAGATGCTGATGCCGTCAAAGGTAGAGCGTGATGTCGTCTATGCAATCGGAGAGACAAGGATGGAAAGAAGTATCATTGCAGGCGGCAGCAGTGGGATGGACTGTTCGGCATCAAGAATGTCTGTGCGTACCGGGATTGGAACATTGAACGCAGAATATCAGGTGAAAATTCCTGTGCCGGTATTCGGTATCAGACAGGTAAAATGCAGGGAAACCATGAAGATAAAAGCATGGAGCGGATATGAAAAAGAGGGATTATCCGATATGGGAAATGATACGGTCTATGTGACGGAGAACGGTCTTGTATATCACAAAGATTATCATTGTTCCTATCTGGATCTGTCGATTCGGATGACACATATGGGTACGGTGTCTGATCTTCGTAATGAAAGTGGCGGCAGATATTATCCATGTGAACATTGCATGAAAGGAAATGCAGGAACTATATACATTACAAATTTTGGAGACCGGTATCATAGTTCATTGTCATGCAGTGGATTAAAACGGACAATCTATGCGATACCGGTATCGGAGGCAGCGGGAAAGGGGGCATGTTCCAAATGTGGACGGTAAGCCGCATCGTGGCGATGGTCATACTGACAGGACTGTCGTTTATGGATTATAAGATCAGGAAAGTTCCGAGAGATGTACTGTTATTGTGTATGGCAGGAACGGTTCTATATCAGGCGGTTACACAGAATATAGACTGGATGGTATCGCTGGGAGGCGGGCTGATCGGTATGATATTTATAGGAATCAGTAAGATTACACGGGAAGCAATTGGATACGGTGACAGTCTGGCGATTCTGATACTTGGAATCTATCTGGGTGTATGGGGACTTCTGGAAGTTCTTGCGACTTCATTTTTTATTCTGGGGATTCTTGCTCTGGGATGCGTGACCTTGAGACGGAAGAAGAGTCTTGCATTCCCATTCTATCCGTTTCTGACAGTGGGCTATCTGTTTGGCGTATGTATCGGAGGACTGTGAGATGGAACGGATCATAAACATAGATAAGAAACATGCTCTGAACGGAAGCTTTACAGTGGAAATGTCCCTGCTGATGCCGATGATATTATTTCTTGTTATGGGGTGCGTCCTGGCATGTTTTTATTATCATGACAAGAATATTATTGCGGGAGCAGCATACGAGACTGCTGTTGTCGGAAGTACGAAAGCCAGAGAAAAGGACGGAATACAGGAAGCGGAATTAAAAGCCTTATTTCAGGAGCGGGTCGGGAAAAAGTGCATCCTCTTTCCGGGAGCCGTAGCGGTATGTTCCGTGAGCAAAGAAGAGATCCATGTGTCGGCCGTGGCGAAAAGACGGAAGATGTTACTTGCGGTAGAAAGCAGGGCAGCGGTAACAGAACCGGAACGGTATATCCGGGATATCCGCAGGATAAAGAAATAAATGGGGAATGAAAGAATGGAACGAAAGATAACGATAGAAGAACATGTATTATATAAAGAGGACTATCAGATGAAGATGCTGAAAGCCAATTCACCGGAAGGATTCCTTAAGGTGGCAGGAAGAGGCATGAATGGCAGCAGTTATTATGATTATGATGTAAGCGGAAAGATATCTATGCAGGCAATGTATACAAGAGCAAAGTTAAAGGCGGAGGATATACGGCAATTTATGTACCAGTTTGGGAATGTGCTGAAAGAAACCGGAAAATATCTGCTGGATATCCACTGTATTCTACTGGAACCGGAATATATATTTTATGAGGAAGGGCAATTCTTTTTCTGCTATTATCCGCCGGCAACGCAGGATCTATGGGAGAAATTCCATGTGCTGACAGAGTACATGGTGAAAGTTGCGGATTACGAGGAAGAAGAATGTGTCCGGCTGGCATTTTTGCTGCATAAGGGAACGATGGAAGAAAATTACAGTCTGGAGAAACTAATCGCAGAATGTGGGGAAAGAGAAGAAAAAGATATGGAAAAACCAGTAAGAAAAACAATGATAGATGAACTGCTGGAAGAAAAAAGAGAGCGGACATCTTATTACGATACGGAAGAACATGACTGGATTACGGAACAGGAGATGGGAAGCTCGATCATGCGTGAGACAGATAATCTGTGGATCCCGGTAAAGCGTTTCCTGACTAAACATAAAAAAACAAAATGGGGAGAATGGGACGGACTGCATATTGAAGAAGAGGAATTGTAATATTTAAGTAATCTATGTTATACTGATAAAGACAGAAAATGAATAGATTGAAAGGTAACGGACGATAGAAGATGAATAAGAACACAATAAAAGCACCATGTACTGTATTACTGGCAGTTGTGAATGTAATAGTCTTTCTGGTACTGTCATTTCAGGGAATGACGGAGGATGGAAGATTCATGTTACAGCATGGGGCAATGTATGTTCCATATCTGATAAAGAACGGAGAGTATTACCGGCTGTTTACGAGTATGTTTCTCCACTTCGGATACGATCATCTTTTCAATAATATGGTTGTGCTTGTAGCGATGGGGTGGAATCTGGAACTTGAGATAGGAAAGATAAAGTTCCTCATCGTATATTTTGTAAGCGGCCTTGCAGGGAATATCCTGTCTGCATGGTGGGACATACTGACAGGAAGTATGGCAGTATCGGCAGGCGCATCCGGTGCAATCTTCGGAATTATCGGTGCACTTCTGTATGTGGCGATCCGTAACCGGGGAAGGATAGGAGAGATATCCGGCAAAGGATTAGTGTTTATGGTTGTGCTGACATTATATTATGGATTTACCAGTGGCGGCGTAGACAATATGGCACACATCGGAGGCCTGGCAGCCGGCTTCCTGATGGGAGTATTACTGTACCGGAAGCGTAAGGGTAAACGTGGTTCCGTTATGTAAGACGGAGTTGAACGCAATTGTTCCGTGATGAGCCTGGATGATCCGGCGGGTGATTGCAAGTCCAAGACCGGTCCCGTCCGGTTTGTGAGTGACAAATGGCTCGAAGATAGTCTTCTGATCTTCGGGAGCGATACCGCAACCGTTGTCCCTGACCCCGATATGCAGAGAATCTGTCTGGAGACTGACAGAGAATGTAATGACCGGCTTCTGGGAATCAGGAGCCTTTTTGTTCAGTGCATCGCAGGCATTGCGAAGAAGATTCAGAACTGCCTGACGGAGCTTTACGGGATCTGCAGATATTTCCGGGAGATCCTCGGGAATACGGGAAACAAATTCGATATCTGTATCAACAATAGAAGCAGCGAAGGATAAAGCAATCCTGCGGAAATATGTGCTTGCACTTACCGGGGTAAGTTCCAGACGTTCTCCGTTATTGTAAGAAGACAGATCCTCCAGGAGAAATTTCATGTATTCGATATCCTGATGCAGTTCCGTCCAATGGGAAAATGTAAGGACTTCCGGATGTTGTGATTCGATAAGCTGAAGTGTACTGTAAACCAGTGTCAGAGGATTACGGATCTCGTGACTTATGGTACTGATCTCCATCTGATGAGAGGTTAAAAGCCGGTTTATAAGTGCTTCGTTTTCAGGATTTTCCTGCATAATCTGTTGTAATTTGTCATGGTCTGTCGATGATAACATAATAATTATCGCCCCTTTCTGAGGTATCAGTTTAGCATTGGCGGTTTAAATAATCAATCATAAATTTTAAAAGAAAGAAGGATAAGATTATGAAGGATGAGAATTGTATTTTTTGTAAACTGGCGAATGGAGACATTCCGACAGCGACTGTGTATGAGGATGAAGATTTCCGTGTGATCCTGGATGCCAATCCGGCAGCAAAAGGCCACGCACTGATCCTGCCAAAAGAGCATTATGCCAATCTGTATGAGATTGATGATGAACTTGCAGGAAAGTCAATGATCCTTGCGAAAAAAATGATCACAAAGCTCACAAAAGCACTGGGCTGCGATGGTTACAATATTGTCCAGAATAACGGTGAAGCTGCCGGACAGACAGTATTTCATTATCATGTACACATGATCCCGAGACATAAAGATGACAAAGTCGGACTTGGATGGACGATGCATGAGTTGACAGAAGAAGAAAAAGAAGATGTTTTATCAAAGATTAAGTAGATAAAAGGTAGGAGCGTAAAGTGGGAAGAGAGTTTACAGGGGAAAGTGCTTTTGTGGATGCATATAGCGAATACTTTGACGTTGTATACAGGGAGGCACTCAGATACTCTGGAAACCATCACGTAGCAGAAGAAATTGCGCAGGATGCCTTCTTCATGGCATATGTACAGAATGGAAATGAATCCAAGCAGCAGATCAAAGCATGGATGCTGATGCTTGCAAAGTACAGAGCCATGAATTATATAAGAGACCATAAACGCGAAGTGTCGTTAGAGGAAATAACGATGTCGGAAGAGAACTATCCGGACGCTCTGGTTGATGACAGTTCAGAAGAGTATGTGATAGCGATGCTCAAGGAACAAGGTTTCCGCAAACTCGGAATTGATATATTCCGGGAACTGTATCAGAAAAAGGCCAGATGGTATCAGGCAGTGACACTTGTATATTATGTAGATATGCCGCAGAAGGAAGCCGCTAAGCAGATGGGCGTTACATTATATGCATTGGAAGGTATGCTGAAAAGAGCAAGAAAATGGATGATAAAAAGGTACAAAGATGAGTATGACCGCTTACACAATACATAAAAAACAGGTGGAAGTACAACCACCTGTTTTTTATGTATTACAGAGATAAATGCAGATCAGTGTCTGACAACAGATTCGATCAGATCGATAATGGTATCGATGGAATTCTGCTGAGGAGAATTTTTCATTGCCTGAATGTACGTCTCACGGTTCTGATAAAGGTCCGTGATTGCTTTCAGGAGGACATCATGATTCAGTTCCTCTTCTTCCAGAACAATACTGTATCCCTGACGTTCGAAAGAACGGGCGTTCAGGATCTGGTCACCACGACTTGCATTTGCAGAAAGTGGAATCAGAAGATTCGGTTTGTGCAGTGCAAGAAGTTCGCAGATCGCATTGGCTCCGGCTCTTGAAATAACAAGATCTGTCAGAGCGAAGAGGTCCTTCAGTTCGTCTTTGATATATTCGAACTGAGCATAACCTTCCAGGTCTTTCAAAGATTCATCGATTTTTCCCTTACCACAGAGATGAACTACCTGGAAAGACTGAAGCAATTCAGGAAGGACACTGCGGACAGCATCGTTGACGGCAACAGAACCAAGACTTCCGCCAACGACCATGATCACTGGTTTGTCCTGAGTGAAGTGCAGAAATTCCAATGCCTTATATTTATCACCAGATAACAGTTCCTGACGAATCGGAGAGCCTGTGAGAACAGCCTTTCCGGCAGGAAGATGCTCGATGGTTTCCGGGAAGTTACAGCAGATTTTTGATGCCGATGGCATGGAAATCTTATTAGCAAGTCCCGGTGTCATGTCAGACTCATGGATAATGGTCGGAACATGACGGCTTTTACCGGCAAGAACAACAGGAACGGATACGAAGCCTCCTTTGGAGAAGATGACATCAGGATGAAGGATCTTCACAAGTTTTTTGGCTTCGCCGAGTCCTTTGATCACACGGAACGGATCCGTAAAGTTCTGCACGCTGAAGTAGCGGCGGAGTTTACCGGTTGAGATTCCGTGATACGGAATACCGAACTGTTCAATCAGTTCTTTTTCAATTCCATTATAAGAACCTATATAGTGAATATCATAGTTTAATTCTTTCAGGCGTGGCAGAAGAGCAATGTTAGGTGTAACATGCCCGGCAGTACCGCCACCGGTTAAGATAATACGTTTCATAATTACCTCCAGACTTGAATATGTATTATTCTTGCATACATAAAATATAATAAAGATTATATCTATATTATACTTTCTGAAAGAAATAGGTCAAGTGGCAAAACTATGGAGAAATTTACAGACCAGTCAAAAATTTGAGGGTAGTAAAATGAATGATAAGAAAGACGAATTTAAAGAATGCATTGCCAGAGAATTTGAAGAGATTGCCAGAGAGGAAGAAGAATTTCTGGAAAATGACACCAGTCTTGTCGTGCCTGAAGGGACAAAGGAAGCTGTCCTCGCAAGAGTAAGAGAACAGATCCGTGCATATGAGATGGAGCAGACCAGGAAAGAAACAGAAGAAAGAGAAGAAGCAATTAACCATCTCTCTGAAGAAGATCGCGAGGCTCTGGAGTTGGGACGCAAGATGCTGAAGGCAGGGATCGGACAAAAGGATCCGGAGGAACTTTCCGGAAAGAAAGTCCGCCGTAAAAAGAAGCCTTTGAAAATATATCTCGCACTGGCAGCAGTTATTGTCTGTGTGCTGGCAATGGGGATTACCAGTATGGGAGGTCCGGAGAGGATCGTGCGGATGATGACGCAGAATGTTGGGGATAGAGAGGTTGAGAAATCAAGTACGAGCCATAAGATAAAAATGATAGAAGGTGAAGAAGAGGAAAAGGCATATCAGGAAATAAGAGATAAATTTGATACAGATGTGGTTAAAATATCTATATGTTTGCCTGAGATGCGCTTTGACTCGATGGAATTGGATAAAGAGAAACAGATGGCAGATATGTACTATTATTATAATAATAAAACAATAGCATATTGTATAAATGTTCCATATAGAGACGGCTCATGGGGAATTGATTTTGAGGATCCGATTGATAAAGAATATTCCAAAAAAATTTATGGGTGTAAGATAGAGATTACTAAGTATAAGCCAAATCAAAAAGGATTGCCGAGATGGGATGCGAGATTTGAATATGATAATACTGAGTATCTGTTAACAGGAACGATGAAGCAGCAGGATTTTGAAAAAATATTAAATAATTTAATTTTTCCACAATAAAAAGCGACAGTTTTTGAAAAATTATGTGTATTAATATATGAGGGTAGAAAAAAGTACGAATGGAGGTGAGATATGAAGAAGAAAATCGTGTCTGTATGTCTGACCGCAATGCTGGTCGGAGGATTGTCGATGGCATCCATGCAGGAGGCGAGAGCCGCAGAGGGTAAAGTGATAGACGGTTCGGAGTTGACGCATGAGGAAGAGTCAATAGGGTATGATACAAAGATTACCAGAGGTGAAGACCTGTTAACCGGTTATTCCAAGTGTACAAAGCTTGGAAAAGGAAAGATTTATGCCGGTGGAACAACAATAGCAGCACAGGTAGTAAAAAGTGTGCAAATTGCAGTAATAGTAGAAAGAGCCAAAGAAGAAGATACAGAATGGTCATATTATGATAATTGGCATAAGGAAAACAAAAATACCAACAGAGCCATGTCCAACAGAACGCTTTACGTTGACGGTGGTTATTACTACCGCGTACGTTGCACACATGTTGCTAACAGCGATATGAGCAGTTCCTTTACTGATGGAATTTACATCGACTAACAATCCTCAAAAAGCATAGAAGGATAAGAACATAAGACTAAAAAAAGAAGAGCAAAACAAAAAGATTACAAATCAAAAGATGAAGAGATTAAAGTAAAGAAGTGGACGGAAAAACTAGAAACCATGCAGACCATGACAGTCAAACAGTAGTTGGGATAAAGTGAAGATTACAGCTGAATGAAACAGGTAAAACAGACAAAGCAAACCATAAGGTAATGTAAATAAAAAGAAGACGACAATAAAAAAACCATAAATAAATTCATCAAAAAGTAAGTGCACAATATGTAGGAGCGAATAATAATTAGAAAATACAATGAAAGAAACAATGTAACTATTAATAATTATTTATTCGTAACCAGTCAACGGAAGTTTTGACGAGGGAAAAGCAGGGTGTGAAAAAAAGAGAAAAAAATACCAAAATTAAAAAATCACCAAAATGAAAAAGGATACAAGTCTCCCGGTCGGGGGACGAGTATCCTTTTTTGTGTCTGCGTTATTCAGATTAGCTGCTGGCCTATTATTCGCCAAGTGCCTGTCTTAAAGCTTTGGATAACTGGTCAGGACAAGATGTCGGTCTTTCACCACATCTGGTTCCTTCCAGGCGCTTGATGACTTCGTGTGCATCCATTCCTTTAACAAGGCTGCTGATTCCGGATGTGTTACCGGCACATCCGCCTACGAATTCTACGTTAGCAATTTTATCTCCGTCAAGTTCTACGTGAATGAGACGAGAACAGACTCCGGTTGGTTTGTAATCCATATCTATTACCTCCTGCTAATGTTCTTGCATAGTTTTACATGATTCGGTATCAACAGACAGAAAATCTGTTGACTGCCATACTTCCCGATTATAACAGAAAACCATCAAATTATCCATACATTTCGTCGGTTGAAATCCATTTTCCTATCGTCTATAATAAGGCATAGGTAAATTCGTGAAACACAGGAGGATATAAATATATGATAGGTATTATCGGCGCAATGGAAGAAGAAGTTGCAGAACTGAAGAAAGATATGCAGATCGAAGAGACCGTGGAGATGGCAGGTATGGTATTCTGCAAGGGAACACTCGGCGGAAAAGATGTTGTAATCGTAAGAAGCGGAATCGGTAAGGTCAATGCAGGAATCTGTGCACAGATTCTGGTGAGTCAATTCGGAGCAGATACATTGATTAATACCGGTATTGCCGGCTCGCTTGATGCACAGATTGATATTGGCGACATGGTCATTTCCACGGATGCACTGCATCATGATATGGATGCGACTGTATTCGGTGATCCGGCAGGACAGATTCCGAGAATGGATACATTGTCATTCCCGGCAGACAAGGAGCTTGTGAAGAAGGCGGTAGCAGCGAATGAAAAAGCGAACCCGGATATTCATACATTTACAGGAAGAGTGGCGAGCGGGGACCAGTTCATTTCCGATAAGGAAGTGAAAGAAAGAATCGTGTCATTATTCCACCCGATGTGTGTAGAGATGGAAGGTGCCGGAATCGCACAGGCCGCTTACCTGAACAAAGTTTCGTATGTCATTATCCGTGCTATTTCGGATAAAGCCGACAATAGTGCGACAATGGACTATCCGACATTCGAAAAGAAAGCAATCGCCCACAGTGTAAGGCTTATGAAAGAATTGCTTCCGATGATCTAAGATAACGGGATGACCTGCGCAGTACAGAATGTTACAGGATATGCACGAAAGTGACAGAAAGCAGCATTTCCCGTGCAGAATAGGAAGAACGAAATAAAGCGCCCTTCTCTTTGATATACAGTATAATGCATATCAAAAAGGAGGGCTATTATTATGCTGGAAATGTTATTGGACAAGAAGTTGTTGTTTGTGCTTATGGGGATGCTGACCGGACTTGGAGTGGCAGACAAGTGTATCGTGAGTATGACGATGAAACGTATGATAGAGGCGGCGGGAAGTATGAGCAAAAGCAATCATCCGTTGATGCGCCTGGTCCGGGCGAAATTCGAACATGCATGTATGATCAGTGACACGGTGGAAAATGTAGGAGTATTTGTGGATAAATATCTGTACGAATACAAAGTATGTGGATTACGTCTGCATTCGCTCCGGAGACTGGAAAAGATGTGTTCCGGTCTTCTGATCGTAACCGGACTTGCGGGAGCGGGAATTACCTGTCAGGTCTATGGAATGGGAGACGAAGCGTTGCGGATGGGCGCTGCCGGTTGCGGACTCGGAATCCTGGTGTGGCTGTTCCATCTGACAACGGACGAGAATTACTGTATGGAGATGGCGAAGAATTACATGGTTGATTATCTGGAAAATGTATGTCTCCGCAAGTATGAAAAGATGAATCAGAAGGAGCGGACCGTGCGTGTAAACATAGAAAACGGACCGGCGGAAGAGGAAATACAGAAGGATAAAATACAAAAAGACGAAATACAAAAGGATGAGATACAAAGGGATGAAGTACAGGAGACGGAAGCCGGAACAGAAGAGACACCTGCCTCGGTACCGGATCACAGTGTAGTCCATATGCAGCGTGAGAACAGACGGAGAGAACGGACTCAAAATACCGCAAAAAATCTGGCAAAAGCATCGGCAGGACTTGCCGGTATGGACGGAAGTAAAAGCCCGGAAGCGGAAGAACAGAAAGATGCACCGGAGGAGCTTGCAAAGGACGAGATGATACGCCAGATTCTGCGGGAGTTTATGGCTTGATAATATAATGTTATTTTGTTAAAATATATGCATGTATAATATATTTAATAAACTAAAGAATTACAGTGATTCCGACTACTACGCATTCCACATGCCGGGCCATAAAAGGAATCTGGATCTGATGGACGGGACCTCTCCGTATAGGATCGATATTACAGAGATCGATGGCTTTGATGACCTGCATCATGCAGAAGGAATTTTGAAAGAAGCGCAGGAAAGAGCGGCAGAGGTGTACCATGCTGATGAGACACATTTTCTTGTTAACGGAAGTACCGTCGGAATCTTGAGTGCAATATTAGGAACAACTGAAAAAGGGGATTCCATACTTGTGGCAAGAAATTGTCATAAGTCTGTGTATCATGCGATATATCTGAATGAACTGGATCCGGTCTATCTTTATCCAAAGTTTGATACAGAACTGGGACTGAGTACAGAGATCGATGCAGAAGATGTGCAGAAAGCACTGGAAGAACATCCAAAGATTCGTGCGGTGATGATCGTATCACCGACCTATGACGGCGTGGTGTCGGACATCGAAAAGATTGCAGAGATTGTACATGAAGCGGGATGTCTGCTGATCGTAGATGAAGCACATGGAGCACATTTTGGCTTTGATCCGTATTTCCCGGAGAGTGCGAATATGTATGGCGCAGATCTTGTGATCAACAGTCTTCATAAGACGCTTCCGGCCCTGACGCAGACAGCGTTGCTGCATGTGAACGGGGAGCGGGTGAACCGCAGGAAAGTAAAGCGGTATCTGGATATGCTGCAGACGAGCAGTCCGTCGTACATACTGATGGCAAGTATCGATGCGTGTATTCATCTGCTGGAAGAGACACAACTGCAGAAGTGCAGTATTTTCAAAGAATATGCGGCACATATCGATACCCTGCGGGAAGAATTGAAGAAACTGAAGTATCTGAAGATTATCCGGACGGAGAATACAGACAGATATGACAGGTCTAAATTTGTGATCTCTGTAAAGCATGCCCCGATGTCCAGTCATGAATTGTATGAAAGACTGCTTCGTGATTATCACTTGCAGATGGAGATGCTTGCCGGAACCTATGTCCTGGCAATGACGACGGTAGGGGATACGCAGGAAGGGTTGGACAGATTGCGGGATGCATTGCTTGCAATTGATGCTGAGATCGATACAAAGTTAAAGTCAGGATCCGGACAGGAAGATGCCGGGCAGGAGCAGAAACCGATGCAAATGACCGACACGGATCTCCCGCTTTCCGGAAGACAGCCGTCACTGGAAAAGGTGTGGACGATCGCGAAGGCAGTGAAGTGCAGAGATAAGATGCAGAACCAGAACCACCAGAAGGATTCAGAAGACATCCTGTATTTGGTGAACCCAGGCAAGATGGAAAAACGAAATTTCAAGGACAGCGCCGGATGCATTTCCCTGGAATATGCGTACCTCTATCCGCCGGGAAGTCCGCTGATCGTTCCGGGAGAACGCATTACGCAGGAAGCGGTGGAGATTCTCTGCTGGTATCAGGAACACGATTTTTCAATTGAAGGACTGCAATCAGAAGATAGCATAGAGGTATGGATAGATGGGTAAGATATTTTACATGATGGGAAAGAGTTCTTCCGGTAAGGATACGGTCTATAAAGAGATCAGAAAAGAGCTTCCCGAGCTGAAGACGCTGACATTATATACGACCAGACCGATGCGGGAAGGTGAAAAAGACGGCGTGGAATATTATTTTGTTTCGAACGAAATATTAGAACAATATGGAGAAGAAGGCAAAATAATTGAACTTCGTACCTATCAGACCGTGTATGGTGACTGGAAATATGCTACAATAGATGATGGACAGATTCATCTGGCCGGGTCTGATTATCTGATGATCGGTACGCTGGAATCTTATATGAAGATGAAAGCGTATTATGGACAGGAGAATCTGGTTCCGCTTTATATTGAAGTGGAAGACGGGGAACGCCTGATGCGTGCGATCGCAAGA
The DNA here is from genome assembly GCF_009875615.1 of Dorea sp. BIOML-A1. NCBI lineage: Bacteria > Bacillati > Bacillota > Clostridia > Lachnospirales > Lachnospiraceae > Dorea > Dorea sp. BIOML-A1. Next base: position 97,760 of record NZ_WWSA01000003.1, on the reverse strand, counting down.
GAGCGGCAGCAGGAACATCCGGGATACGAAGAAGTCTGCAGAAGATTTCTGGCAGATCAGAAGGATTTCTCAGAAGAGAATCTTGCGGCAGCAGGAATTACAAGAAGATATCAGAATGACGATAAAGTACGATGTAAGGAAGAGATAGTAGAGGTAATACGAGATGGGAAGCTTTAAAGATGTGGTTGGTCACAAAGACATATTAAAATATATCAGTAGCGCAGTGGAGAATAACAGAGTGTCGCATGCGTATATTCTGAATGGGGAGAGAGGTTCCGGTAAGAGGATGCTGGCGAATCTGTTCGCAACGACTCTTTTGTGTGAGAGCGGGAACAGTGAACCTTGCGGGAAATGTCATTCCTGCAGGCAGGCAGAGAGCGGAAACCATCCGGATATTATCCGTGTAACACATGAGAAGCCGAACAGCATCAGTGTAGATGATATCCGTACACAGGTGAACAATACCGTGGATATCAAGCCGTATCAGGGACCATACAAAGTATATATTATCCCTCAGGCAGATCTGATGACACCTCAGGCACAAAATGCAATTCTGAAGACAATCGAGGAGCCGCCGGCATATGCGGTATTTTTACTGCTGACGGAGAATGCAGAGATGTTACTTCCGACGATCAACTCCAGATGTGTTATGCTGAAGCTGCGTAACATCAAAGATACACTGATCAGAAAGTATCTGATGGAGAATCTGGAGATACCAGATTACAAAGCAGATATGTGTACCGCATTTGCCCAGGGAAATGTTGGACGCGCGATCATGCTGGCGAATTCGGAGCATTTTAATGAGATCAGAGAGGAAGCGGTACAGCTCCTGAAGCATATCCATGATATGGAACTGAGTGAGATTGTTGCTGCGGTTAAGAATATATCTGTATATAAATTAGAGATCACGGATTATCTGGATATTATCATGATCTGGTACAGAGATGTCTTACTGTATAAAGCAACAAAAGAGATTGACAAGGTCGTATTCAAAGACCAGTTACAGAGTATAAAAGAACAGGCGAGAAAAAGCTCTTATGAAGGAATTGAACTGATCCTGGAGAGCCTTGAGAAAGCGAAAGCCAGACTGAAAGCGAATGTTAACTTTGATCTGGTTATGGAGCTTTTGTTCCTGACCATAAAGGAGAACTAATCATATGACGAAGGTAATAGGCGTTAGATTCAGAACCGCCGGAAAGATCTATTTCTTTTCGCCGGGAAAACTGGAGGTAGAGACGGGCGATAAGGTTATCGTTGAGACTGCAAGAGGAGTGGAATTTGGTTCTGTAGTCACCGGACCGAAGGAAGTGGAAGACGATAAGATCACACAGCCGTTAAAATCCGTGATCCGTCTTGCAACGGACGAAGATAAGAAAAAAGAAGAAAAGAACAAAGAAAAAGAAAAAGAAGCATTCAAGATCTGCCTGGAGAAGATCCATAAGCACGGGCTGGAGATGAAGCTGATCGATGCAGAATATACATTTGACAATAATAAGGTGCTGTTCTATTTTACTGCAGACGGACGAATCGATTTCCGCGAGCTGGTAAAGGATCTGGCAAGTGTATTCCGTACAAGAATCGAGTTAAGACAGATCGGTGTGCGTGATGAGACGAAGATCCGCGGAGGGATCGGGATCTGTGGCAGACCACTTTGCTGTCATACGTATCTATCCGAGTTCGCACCGGTATCGATCAAGATGGCAAAAGAGCAGAACCTTTCACTGAATCCGACGAAGATCTCGGGTGTCTGCGGAAGACTGATGTGCTGTCTGACGAATGAAGAGGAGACATACGAAGAACTGAACAGCCATCTTCCGGCAAATGGTGATCATGTCACAACACCGGAAGGCTTAAGAGGAGATGTCCAGTCTGTTAACGTACTCCGTCAGCTGGTGAAAGTTGTTGTAACACTGGATAATGACGAGAAAGAGATCCGTGAGTATCCGGCAGCAGAACTGAGATTCAAGCCGAGACGTAAGAAGAAAGACGTAAGACTTTCCAAAGAAGAGATGAAGGAACTGAAGGCGTTAGAAGAAAAGAACGGAGCGTCAAAGTTAAATGATGACTAAATTACTTCCGAATGAAAGACTGGATGACCTGCAGATCAGAGGATACGAGATCATCCAGAGTCCGGGACGGTTCTGTTTTGGAATGGATGCGGTGCTTTTGTCCGCATTTGCAAATGTGAAAAAGCACGAAAAAGCACTGGATCTCGGAACAGGAACGGGGATTCTTCCGATTCTTCTGGAAGCTAAATATCCGGGCCTGCATTATACAGGACTGGAGATCCAGGAGGAGAGCGCAGATATGGCAAGGCGCAGCGTCAGCCATAACGGACTGGAAGAGAGGATCGACATTGTAACGGGAGATATCAAGGAGGCAGCATCCATATTCGGAGCCGCCTCTTTTGGAGTTATTACGACCAATCCCCCGTACATGATCGGAGACCACGGACTGAAGAATCAGAATACAGCATTGTATATTGCCAGACATGAGGCACTCTGCACGTTGGATGATATATTAAGAGAAAGTGCGAAACTATTGAAGGTCAAAGGAAGGTTTTACATGGTCCACAGGCCATTCCGGCTTCCGGAGATCATGACAAAGATGTGCGCATACGGAATCGAGCCAAAACGTATGCGGCTGGTATATCCGCATATAGACAAAGAACCGAATATGGTTCTGATCGAGGGTATGAAAGGCGGAAATCCGAGAATGCAGGTGGAGCCGCCACTGATCGTATATCAGAAGGATGGAAGTTATACAGAAGAACTGCTTGAGATGTACGGGATGAACAAGAGCGAGCATAAGATGGAGGAGTAAGAGATGGCAGGAACATTGTACTTATGTGCGACACCGATAGGAAATCTGGAAGATATGACCTTCCGGGCGGTGCGGATTTTGAAAGAAGCAGATCTGATCGCGGCAGAAGATACCAGGAACAGTATCAAGCTTCTGAATCATTTTGAGATTAAGACACCGATGACCAGCTATCATGAATATAATAAGATTGAAAAAGGACACAAACTTGTGGAACGCCTGCAGAATGGTGAAGATATTGCAGTGATCACCGATGCAGGTATGCCGGGAATCTCTGATCCGGGAGAAGAACTGGTAAAGATGTGCCAGGAGGCCGGGATCACGGTTACAGCTGTTCCGGGAGCCTGCGCATGTGTGACGGCGCTTACGATATCCGGGCTTGGAACGAGAAGATTCGCATTTGAAGCATTTCTTCCGACGGATAAGAAGGAGAGACAGGCTGTCTTGAATGAACTGAAAGATGAGACAAGAACAATGGTGATCTACGAAGCACCGCACAGACTGGTCCGCACGTTGAAGACGCTTCGGGAGACGCTTGGTAACAGACGCATCAGTATCTGCCGGGAACTGACAAAGAAGCATGAGACGGTATTTGCAACAACGATAGAAGACGCACTGGCATATTATGACGTACAGGAGCCGAAGGGAGAATGCGTCATGGTGATCGAAGGAAAAAGCAGGGAAGAGATCCGGAGTGAAGAAAAGGCCAGATGGGAAGAGATGAGCATGGAAGAGCATATGGAACTCTATCTCGGACAGGGCATGGATAAGAAATCCGCGATGAAACAGGTGGCAAAGGACAGAGGCATAGGGAAAAGAGACGTCTATCAGGCACTGTTACAGACACCTTGACCTTAAATAACGTTCCGTTCGTCAACTTGTATAGAAAATGAAAAAAAGATTGTTCAACTTGGGTATTACCCAGGTTGAACTTTTTTTATATACTTTTTATCAGAACGAAACAGGTAACAAAATGAAATAAAACGATTATAAATCAGGAGGATTATAACAATGGCAAGTTTATCATTAAAACACATTAACAAAACTTATCCAAATGGATTTGAAGCAGTAAAAGACTTCAACCTTGAGATTGAAGATAAAGAATTTATCATTTTCGTAGGACCATCCGGATGTGGTAAATCTACAACACTCCGTATGATCGCCGGTCTGGAAGATATTACTTCCGGAGAACTGAAGATCGGGGACAAAGTAGTAAATGACGTAGAGCCAAAAGACAGAGATATCGCAATGGTATTCCAGAACTACGCTCTGTATCCACATATGACAGTATATGACAACATGGCATTTGGTCTGAAGTTAAGAAAAGTACCAAAGGACCAGATCGACAAAATGGTTCGTGAGGCAGCTAAGATCCTGGATCTGGAACCACTGCTTGACCGTAAACCAAAAGCTCTTTCCGGTGGACAGAGACAGCGTGTTGCTATGGGACGTGCGATCGTTCGTGATCCAAAGGTATTCCTTATGGACGAGCCTCTTTCAAACCTGGATGCAAAACTCCGTGGACAGATGCGTATCGAGATCTCTAAACTGCACCAGAGATTAGGTACAACCATCATCTATGTAACACATGACCAGACAGAAGCTATGACACTGGGAACCAGAATCGTAGTTATGAATGCAGGTATTGTTCAGCAGGTAGATACACCACAGACCCTGTACGATTATCCATGCAACCAGTTCGTAGCCGGATTCATCGGATCACCACAGATGAACTTTGTTGATGCGAAATGTAAAGTAGTCGGAAATAAAGTATACCTGGTAGCAGGACCTTCAGAGATCGAGCTTCCACCGGCAAAAGCTAAGAAGCTGATCGATGGCGGATATGAAGGAAAGACAGTTGTTCTCGGAATCCGTCCGGAAGACGTGCACGATGAGCAGATGTTCATCGAAACTTCTCCAAATACAGTAATCGAAGCAAAGATCCGTGTATATGAGATGCTCGGTGCAGAAGTATTCTTATACTTCGATTATGAAGGATCAAGCATGACAGCAAGAGTGGATCCTAGAACAACAGCAAGAACAGGTGATATTGTTCAATTTGCTCTGGATGCTGAGAAGATCCATATCTTTGACAAAGAGACACAGGTTACAATCACAAACTAGTCTGTAATGAAGGCTTGGTATAAGAGCCGCAATTATCGTAAAAAACAGATGAATATAAGAGGACCGGGCGTAAGAAAGCGTCCGGTCTTTTCGTTTTTTTTGCAGACAATAAAATTTTGCTTTGTTAAAGCATGATTATCTGCTATAATGTATTCGTAATGCAGTTCGTTAGCGTGCTAAAATGTATACAAGTATGCAAAAGAACACGAAGAACAGCATTGCGGATAGGAAATGGAGGACAATGCGTGTTATCAAATCAGATATTACACAAAACAGCACAGGATATCAGGGAGATTACAGGATTTGACTGTGCAATATGGGATATGCAGGGATTCTGTCTCGTAAGGACGAATGAGACTCTGACCGGGTATGAGATCCAGATCCAGGATTTCCGTGATGACGAAGAAGAACCGGAAGAGATGATCTTAGATGAGATGGGAATGTTCCGCATCTATGAAGACAGTGATCCGGTATATGTATTGATGCTGCATGGAAATGCAGACGGCATGGAACTGGCAGGACGTATGGGAGCCAGTCAGCTTCGGAATCTTCTTTATGTATACAAAGAACGGATGGATAAGAACCGGTTTATTCAGAATCTGCTTCTGGATAATCTGCTTCTGGTTGATATCTATAATCAGGCAAAGAAGATGAAGATTCCGGCAGAACTCAAGAGAGTCGTATTCGTGATCGAACCGAAGAATGAAGGAGATGTCCTGGTACAGGAAACTCTGAAAGGTCTGTATGCGACGGGAACAAAGGATTTCGTAACGGCAATTGATGAAAAACATATTATTCTTGTGAAGTCACTGCAGTCTACCGACAGCTATCCGCAGGTAGAACAGATCGCCAAAGAGCTGGTCACGACGCTGAATATGGAAGCCATGGTAAGTGTAAGAGCGGCATATGGAACAATTGTAGAAGAATTAAAGGATGTATCCAGATCATACAAAGAAGCAGATATGGCTTTGGAAGTCGGAAGAGTGTTTTATACAGAGAAGAAGATCCTTGCATACAATGAACTCGGAATCGGACGGCTGATCCATCAGCTTCCGGCATCACTCTGCGAGATGTTCCTGAATGAAGTATTCGAAGCTGGCAAGGCCGATATTTTCGAAGAAGAAGAACTGACGACTGTTTATACATTCTTCGATAATAACCTGAATATATCAGAGACGGCAAGGCGTCTGTATGTGCATAGAAATACACTGGTGTACCGTCTGGAGAAGATTCAGAAGAAAACAGGACTGGATGTGCGTGTATTTGACGATGCACTGACATTCAAGATTGCCATGATGGTAGCAGATCATATGAAATATATGAAAGAATAATCAGGTTAGCAGATGTCTGGACTCAGACATTTTAATATATTCATAATACGATAGTAGGAGGACAAAACATGCTGAAATTATATGACAAGGGAGTCTATTTACTGAATGGAACAGAGATTGTGGAAGAAAAAGAAGCAGTTGCTGCAAAGACAGGTAAAGATGTGACTCCACAGGAAGCTGCAAAGAATACAATGGCATATAACATTCTGGCAGCGCATAATACCTCGGAAAATATGGAGCGTCTGCAGATCAAATTCGATAAGCTGACATCTCATGACATTACATTCGTTGGAATTATTCAGACAGCCAGGGCTTCAGGGCTTGAGAAATTTCCGATCCCTTATGTACTTACGAACTGTCATAACTCTCTTTGTGCAGTCGGAGGAACGATCAACGAAGATGATCACATGTTCGGTCTCACCTGCGCGAAAAAATATGGCGGAGTCTATGTACCGCCTCATCAGGCAGTCATCCACCAGTTTGCCCGTGAGATGCTGGCTGGCGGCGGTAAGATGATCTTAGGATCAGACAGCCACACACGTTATGGTGCACTTGGAACCATGGCTATGGGAGAAGGCGGACCGGAGCTTGTAAAACAGCTTCTGAATAAGACATATGATATTAAGATGCCGGGGGTAGTCGGAATCTACTTAGACGGTGAGCCGATGAAAGGTGTCGGACCACAGGACGTGGCACTTGCGATCATCGGTGCGACATTCGGCAATGGCTATGTTAACAATAAAGTGATGGAATTCGTAGGACCTGGTGTGAGTAAGTTAAGTGCGGACTTCCGTATCGGTATTGATGTTATGACGACAGAGACGACCTGCCTGTCATCCATCTGGAAGACCGATGATAAGATCAAAGAATTCTATGACATTCATGGAAGAAGTGAAGATTACAAAGAACTCAACCCGGGAGATGTTGCTTACTATGACGGTATGGTATATGTAAACTTAAGTGAGATCAAACCAATGATCGCAATGCCATTCCATCCGTCTAATGTATACACGATCGATGAAGTGAGAACCAACTTAAAAGACATCCTTCATGATGTAGAACAGAAAGCACTGGTAAGTCTCGACGGAGCAGTTGACTATTCTCTGCAGGATAAGATTGTAAATGGGCAGTTATATGTGGATCAGGGAATCATCGCAGGATGTGCCGGCGGCGGATTTGAAAATATCTGTGCAGCAGCAGATATCATCAAAGGACATTATATCGGTTCCGATGAGTTTACATTCAGTGTATATCCTGCAAGTACACCGATCTACATGGAACTTGTGAAGAACGGAGCAGTTGCTGACCTTATGGAAGCAGGAACGATCGTGAAGACGGCATTCTGCGGACCATGCTTCGGTGCCGGAGATACCCCTGCAAACAACGCATTCTCGATCCGTCACTCAACCAGAAACTTCCCGAACCGTGAAGGATCCAAACTTCAGAGCGGACAGATCGCATCGGTTGCACTTATGGATGCACGTTCCATCGCAGCAACAGCAGCGAATAAGGGATTCCTTACACCTGCAACTGACCTGGATGTGGAATATAAAGGACAGACTTATCATTTTGATAAGAACATTTATGCGAACCGTGTCTTCGACAGCCATGGTGTAGCAGATCCGTCGGTAGAGATCAAGTTCGGACCAAATATCAAAGACTGGCCTGCAATGGCAGCACTTCCGGAAAACTTACTTCTGAAAGTGGTATCTGAGATCCATGATCCGGTCACCACAACAGATGAACTGATTCCATCCGGTGAGACCTCTTCTTATAGATCCAACCCTCTGGGACTTGCAGAATTTGCATTGTCCAGAAAAGATCCTGCTTATGTAGGCCGTGCGAAGGAAGTACAGAAAGCTGAAAAAGCAATTGAAGCAGGACAGTGTCCGTTAGAAGTATTAGATGAACTGAAACCGGTTATGGATAAGATCCACGAGACATATCCGGAGACAGGAAAAGGTAATCTCGGAATCGGAAGTACGATCTTTGCAGTAAAACCGGGAGATGGTTCTGCAAGAGAGCAGGCAGCATCCTGTCAGAAGGTACTCGGCGGCTGGGCAAATATTGCGAACGAATATGCAACCAAGAGATATCGTTCGAACCTAATCAACTGGGGTATGCTTCCATTTATCACGGAGGAAGATCACGAGAACTTAAGCTTCCGTAACGGTGACTATATCTTCGTGCCAGAGATCAGAAAAGCAGTGGAAGATAAGAATGCCGAGATCAAGGCTTATGTGGTTGGAGATTCTTTGAAAGAGATCACGCTGAAGCTTGGTGATATGACCGATGCGGAAAGAGAGATCATCCTGAAAGGATGTCTGATCAATTATTATAGAGGATAGGCAGTAAATAATAGTATAAATTACAGATGCGGACAAAAAAGCACTCCGGGAAGGTTTAGGTGACCTTTCGGAGTGTTTTTTATTGCCAGTGCATTCGAAAGAAGCTGTCAGTGGCAGGTCCTGAAGATTGGCATGTGTTCGTGAAGAACTGATCAAGTAGGGCGACGAACTCTTAAGCCAGAGCAATGAACCACATACAGATCTGGTGCAGAAAGAAGTGGTCGGTGAAGACGTGAAGATGAGCCTCATCCTTGCACATGCGGAAGACCAGATGATGAGTACGGAAGTATTCAAGGTTCTGGCAGAAGAAATGATTGAACTTTATAAAAAAGTGAACAAATAAATTAGAATTATTTTAATAACCTTTTTTCTCTCCAATATAAACAAAAAAATATGATATGATACATGCAACAGAATTTGAAGCAAAAGACTCTTATATATAGATAATATATATAAGAACAAAAAAATTATAAAAACTCATATCTGAGGGAGGGCACGATATGAAATGCAGTGTAAAGAAATTCTCGGAAATGTATGAGGCTGCCTACCGCGATCTGTACCGTTATGCACTGTGCCTGATGAAGGACCCGCAGGAAGCAGAAGATGCAGTAAGTGAAGCGGTCGTTACAGCTTACGAGAATATACATAAATTAAAAAAAGAAGAAGCATTCCGCAGCTGGATTTTTACGATTCTTACCAATAAATGTAAGAAGAAATGGAAGAAAGTTTCGAAAGAATCTTCGGAAAGAGAAGAAGAATTTCCAGAGCAGTCCACGTTACCGGATTATGATCTGGCGATTGATGTAAGGAAGGCTTTTTTCGTATTGTCTGAAGAGGAACAGATCTTAGTGGGTCTATCTGTATTCGGTGGATATTGCAGCCAGGAGATTGGAGAGATGATGAAACTGAATCCGAATACGGTGCGGTCGAAGCGCAGCCGGGCACTAAGGAAGATGGAATGTGTGCTGGACGGATACAGAGAACATATGATGCGGTAGAAGGGAGTGAAAAATGTATGAAGCGTGAGAATGAATATGAGAAAACCGGGTATAAAAAAGAGACAGGTTCTGAAGAGTATCAGAAAAATGGGAAAAAACAGAATGAATACTGTGAACAGAATATAGTAGACCAGATTTTACAAATGTCGGAAGATACAGAAGTTCTGAATCGTCTGAAGCCGGAAAACATAGCAAAATTATTAGAGAATAAAAAGCAAAAGAAGCATTTCCGCCCGTACCAGATCGGACTTGTAGCGGCAGCCTGTGTGGCGGTCGTGGCGGGAACTGTAGTGTGGCAGTATGGAAGGATGCATAATGGAGTGATAAATTCTTCAGGTGTGTCAGGTAGCAATGCAGGCAGCAGTGCAGGAAATAGCAATACAGAAAATAAGATCAGTAACAGTAAAAAAATCCGGGCAGCCCGAAGTTATGATGAAATCTATAAATATATCAAACGCGCACAGGATAATTCCGGCATAGCAATGTATGCAAGAGGCGGGAATGAGATCGATGTACAGGATTCTGCTTCAACAGCAAAATCAACAGAGTCTTCAATAGCAAAATCAACAGCACCTTCATCGACAGCTTCTGCAACAGATACTGGTATTGCAACAACGGCTGCAAAAGGGAACTATTCACAGACCAATATCCGTCAATCCGGCGTAGACGAGGGTGACATTGCTAAAACAGATGGAACATACCTGTATGTGAGAGAAGACAATGGACGGACGATCGACATTGTAGATGTCAGGAATGGATTAAAAAAATATAACGAAATTACACTGGGAGAAGAGTATAATATCCAGGAATTTTATGTAAATACAGAACAGAGAAAATTAATTGTTGTATGTCAGAAAGACTGCACGGATAAGAATAGTAAGAAGCAGGTGAACACAGATAACTGGAATCAATCGAATACAGCAGCGGTTACTTATAATATAGAAAATATACAAAAGCCGGTCAAAGAAGGCGAAGTCACACAGAGTGGCACTTATCATTCTTCCCGTATGGCGGATGGGTATCTGTATCTGTTCAGTGAATATTATACAGGCAGTGATATGGTAAAAGAGAAACCGCTAACTTATGTACCGCTTGTGAATGATAAAGAGATGAGCCAGGCCAGCATCTGTCTGCCGCCGGTGAACTGCGGAACGATGTACGAAGTAATCAGCTCTGTGGATATCAGTAAACCGGATGAGACAGTAGATAATAAAGCAGTTCTTTCTGGGGGAGGGAAGATGTATGTCAGTGGAAAGAACATTTATTATTACGAATCAGAATGGCAGCAGGAGAATCAGACTGTAACAACCCTTAGAAAGATTTCTTATACGAAAGGGAAACTAAAGGCTGTAGCGCAGGGAAAAGTAAAAGGATACCTGAATGATACCTTTTCTCTGGATGAATACAAAGGGAATCTGAGATTATTTACAACCAATAATGATGAAAATCTGGTAATAATCTTGGATAAAAAATTAGACAAAATCAGTTCTATTGAGAATCTGGCGAAAGGAGAGTCCATCTATTCCGCAAGATTCATGGGAGAGACCGGATATTTTGTGACATACGAGCAGGTAGATCCGTTATTCAGCGTAGATCTGTCTGATCCAGAAAAACCTAAGATTCTCGGTAAGTTAAAGATTCCGGGATTCTCGGAATACCTGCATTTTTACGGAGAGGATAAATTGCTTGGAATCGGTATGTCAACAGATGAAGAATCTGGCATGTCAGAAGGTGTGAAAGTTACCATGTTTGATATTTTAGACCGCGCAGATGTCAAAGAAGAAGCCACACTTGTTCTGGATGATCTTTATAGAACAAATGCAGCATACGATTACAAATCAGTTCTTGTCGATGCGGCCAAAAACCGAATCGGATTCTCTGGTTACAGCCAGAATGGAGAAATATACTGCCTGCTGACCTATAACGAAAAAGAAAAGAAATTCGACACAATTCTAAAAGAAGACATCAATGGAAATACTTCGCAGGGTGTCCGTGGAATATATATAGAAGATACACTGTATGTGATCAGTGGAAATATTATTGAAGCTTATGATATGAATACAGGGGAGAAAACCGGGGATATCATATTGTAAATTAGGTGTTTAATTGATATTTAATGTATTAACTTAAGTCGTGACTGGTTGCGGAAGTTAATAATTAAGTACCAGGAGCAGTAACCTTTGTGTCGGCCACTACAGTACAGAAATTAGCGATAATCCTTATAAATCCGCTAATATTTCAAATTTTTTATAGTTGTATTTCATAACCTTCCGTTACCACAAAGGTTACACTTCCGGCACTTAATTCTTCAGGCATTCGATACACACGGAATAAAAAGTAGGAAACCGTTCCAGTGAATGTGTAGGAGGTGTTGGAAATAGTTAAGCGTCAAAATTATGCGTTGAGTTTTCGAAATTTGCTTGTTTGAGCCGGATGGCGAGTTGCAAATTTCGAAGGCCCGCTTTTAGCATAATTTTGACGCTTTAGTATTTCCCACCGACGCAACCTGAACAGGAACGGTTTCCTACTTTTTATTCTGGTCCGGGTATCCGTCAGCCTGATGCATTAAATACAAGTAAAATTTGTTAAATCTTCCCGCCAATTCAATTACTAACATTTAACAAAATCTTTGTAAAACCATGATAGAGCCCCCTAAACAAAAGTGATAGGATATTCACCGTACGAGAAATGATGAAAAAAGAAAGCAGTCATCAGGCTGCAAAGGAGGAAAAGGAATGTCAGAAATTGCGTTGAGGAATGTCTGTAAGCAATTCGATTCAGAGCATTATGGAGTAAAGGACTTTAATCTGGACATTCATGATAAAGAGTTTGTGATTTTTGTTGGGCCTTCCGGATGTGGAAAGTCAACGACATTAAGATTGATAGCAGGTCTTGAAGAGATTACAGATGGTGAGTTATGGATTGATGGAAAACTCTGCAATTACCTGGAACCGAAAGAGAGGGATATGTCGATGGTATTTCAGAATTATGCATTATATCCGAATATGACGGTCTACGGAAATATTGCTTATTCACTGAAGATCCGGAAAGTACCAAAAAAGGAGATTGATCAGAAAGTCAGACAGGTGGCAAAGATCCTGGAGATTGATTCCCTGCTAGACCGTAAACCAGTTGCACTGTCCGGAGGGCAGAAGCAGAGAGTGGCGATCGGAGCGGCAATCATCCGACAGCCGAAAGCATTTCTGATGGATGAACCACTTTCCAATCTGGATGCCAAATTACGTGCCCAGATGCGTGTGGAACTTCAGAAATTACATAAAGAACTGGATACAACAATCATCTATGTTACGCATGACCAGACAGAAGCAATGACATTGGGAACAAAAATTGTGGTTATGAGAGACGGGCTGATCCAGCAGGTAGATACACCGCAGAGCATTTATGACAATCCAATCAACAAATTCGTAGCAGGATTTGTCGGTTCTCCGTCGATGAACTTTATCGCATGTGATGTGTATGCAGAAAGAGAGAAGACGGCATTGATTTTTGCAACAACCGGACCTGTGAAGAAGGTATATCTGACCGGACAGAATGCGGAAATCATCCGTGAAAAATACAATGGAAAACGAGTGATCTTAGGAATCCGCCCGGAAGACATCTATGAGTATGAGGAGGCAAAAGCCGGTGGGTTCGAGCAGAACAGTGTAGGCGTGGAAGAGACTGTTGTGACAAGAGAAATGCTTGGTGCAGAAGTGGTGCTGTATTTTGATGAGCAGCATAAAACACATGCGGTCAGATTACAGCCATCCAACCAGACAAAGGTGGGAGAAAAGGTGAAGCTGTATTTTGATATGGACCGTGCCCATGTATTTGATATAGAGACAGAAGAAAATGTCTTGTACAGGAAAGGATGTTAAGAATGAAAAAGAAAAAGAAATTGCGGATTACGCCATATTTCTATCTGGTACCCAGTCTTCTGATATTTGCCGTATTTCTGTTCTATCCATTTGTGAAGACAGTTTACTTAAGTCTGTTTATGACAAATAAAATGGGACAGGCAAAGTTGTTCGTAGGACTTCAGAACTATGTGGATCTGCTGACTTCAGAGTCATTTAGAAATAGTTTGAAAGTAACGTTAATCTTTGTAGTGATCGTAGTATTCGGCGGAATGCTTCTGGGACTGATCGCAGCAGTACTGTGTAATAAGGCATTTCCGGGAATCCGGGTATTCAGTACGGCATATGCACTGCCGATGGCAATCGCATCAAGTTCGGCAGCCATGATATTCCAGATCATGCTTCATCCGGCAGTCGGAATTGTAAATAAGCTTCTGGGACTGGATATCAACTGGCTGAATGATCCGCACACAGCACTTTACTGTGTGGCAATCCTGACGGCATGGCTGAACAGTGGGATTAACTTCCTGTATTTTTCGGCAGGACTTGGAAATATTGACGAGACCATTTATGAAAGAGCATCCGTGGACGGGGCAAGCGGAGTACAGCAGTTCTTCAGCTTAACACTTCCGGGACTTTCACCGATCATGTTCTACACCGTAGTGGTAAATATTATTCAGGCTTTCCAGTCATTTGGACAGATCAAGATCCTGACAGAGGGCGGACCGAATGAATCGACCAATGTAATCGTATATTCTATTTACCGGGATGCGTTCTTCAACTATAAATTCGGAAGCGCATCTGCACAGTCAGTTATCTTATTTGTGATCATCATGCTGGTAACGCTGGTAATGTTCCGTATTGAAAAGAAGGGAGTGAATTATTAATGAGTCAGTCAGAAAGTATGGCAATTCCAATGGAGGGACGTTTATCAAAAAGCGAACTTCTGGAATTAAAGAATAAAATGAATGCCAGGGCACTTGCGAAAAAGAGAAGCCGTACAGCATTAAGACTTGTGGCAAATGTTGTATTTGCAGTATTGATTTTACTTCCACTTTTGTATGCAATAAGCATCGCATTTATGCCATCGAATGAATTATTTACAACAGATCTGAATCTGCTTCCAAAGCATCCGACATTACAGAATTTTAAAGAGGCATTTACAACGGTGCCGTTATTCCGGTTTATCGTGAACTCATTCATCATGGCAGGATGTATTACGATCGGGCAGATCATCTCATGCTCGCTGGCAGCATTTGCATTTTCATTCCTGGATTTTAAGGGAAAAGGATTATTATTCGCAGTCGTTATGGCAACGATGATGGTCCCTGGAGAAGCAACGATCATCTCCAATTATTTGACAGTAGGTAACTGGGGAATCCTGGACACTTATCCGGTACTGATTATTCCATACCTGACATCGGCAATGGGAATCTTCCTGTTTCGTCAGTTCTATATGACCTTCCCGATGTCTTTATATGAATCTGCAAAACTGGATGGGTGCAGTAACTTAAGATTTATTGCCAAGATCCTAATTCCGCTTACCAAGTCGGCAATCGGGGCAATGGCAGTCTATACATTTATTAATGCATGGAACATGTATATGTGGCCATTACTGGTTACAGGTTCCAACAATATGAGAACGGTACAGATCGGTATCAGCATGCTGGACAGCGTAGATTCGCAGTCGATCACACTGATGATCGCGGGAGTTGTGATGATCATTATCCCGTCGATTTCCATCTTCATCATAGGTCAGAAACAGCTGATCAGAGGAATGTTCTCGGGAGCCGTAAAAGGCTAAAGGTTCTAACATTATAACAGTAGAAACGGGAAATAAAAATACGTACAGTCCCGATTCTATATATCAAAGTATGCAAGAGAAGCTGCCAGTGGCAAGTTCTCTGCATATAACATCTGTGTATAACACATACACGTACAATACCAAGATATCAGAGATAAATGAATAAAATAATCTGCAAACCAATATTTATCTCTGATATTACAAAAATGAAAACAAAAATTTCTCAGGAGGGAAAAGTATTATGAAGAAAAAAGCAGTTTCATTATTGCTTGTGGCAGCAATGGCAGCCGGAATGCTGGCAGGATGTGGCAATGGAAAATCATCTGTGAGCCAGAATGGTTCCGACGGAAGTAAAGACAGCAATGAAAAAGTAGAAATGGCTGATGCAAAAGACGTAGATGGAACAACGATCACATTCTGGCATTCCATGGGTGGTGTTAACGGGCAGGCAATTGATGCGCTGGTAAAGAAGTTCAATGACGAGAACAAATATGGAATCAAAGTAGAGTCACAGTATCAGGGCGAGTATGATGATTCCCTGAATAAGTTAAAGAGTGCACAGATCGGTAACATGGGTGCAGATCTGGTGCAGGTATATGAAGTTGGTACACGATTTATGATCGAATCCGGATGGACCGTTCCGATGCAGGAAATGATCGATGCAGATAAATATGATGTGTCTCAGATCGAACCAAACTTGTCAGCATATTATACAATTGATGATAAATTATATTCTATGCCATTTAACTCCTCTACACCGATCATGTATTATAATAAAGACATGTTCGACAAAGCAGGAATCGCGGATGTACCTGACAGTCTGGAAGGAATTGATAAGATTGGTGAACAGCTGATGTCAAAAGGCGGAGCCAGTGAAGTAATGTCTCTTGGAATCTATGGATGGTTCTTCGAGGAACTTATCGGAAAACAGGGACTTAACTATGCAAATAATGGAAATGGACGAGATAAGACAGCAACAGCAGTTGAGTTTGATAAAAACGGTGCAGCCAAAAATATTCTGACTGAGTGGCAGAAATTAAATAAAGATGGATATGCACCGATCGTAGGAAAAGGCGGGGACGCAGGACTTGCAGATTTCTCAGCAGGAAAATCAGCCATTACACTGGGATCTACAGCATCCTTAAAGCAGATCCTTCAGGATGTGAATGGTAAATTCAATGTTGGAACAGCATACTTCCCTAAGGTAAAAGAAAGTGATAAAGGCGGCGTGTCTATCGGTGGTGCATCTTTGTGGGCTCTGGACAATAAAGATCCAAAGAAACTCCGTGCAACATGGGAATTCGTAAAATTCCTGATCTCTCCAGAGTCTCAGGCATACTGGAATGCACAGACAGGTTATTTTCCAGTTACAACAAAGTCACAGGACGAGCAGACATTTAAAGACAACATTGCACAGTATCCACAGTTCCAGACAGCGATCGATCAGCTGCATGATTCTTCACCGAAGTATTGCGGAGCGTTGTTGAGCGTATTCCCAGAGGCAAGAGCAACGGTAGAATCTGAAATTGAAAGTATGCTGAATGGAAAAGAAGATGTAGATACAGCGGTACAGAAAATGTCAGATACGATTAACAAATCCATCAAAGACTATAACACTGTAAATAATTAGAAAAAGAAGAGGCGTTACAATTGAGTAATACAAAAGTATTTGCGCACAGAGGTGCCAGCGGCTATGCTCCGGAAAACACACTGGAGGCATTTGCCCTGGCAATCAGACAGGGGGCGGACGGAATCGAGCTGGATGTACAATTATCCAGCGACGGAGTTCCGGTTGTCATTCATGACGAGACAATCGACCGGGTGACAGATAAGACCGGTTATGTAAAAGATTATACACTTCAGGAATTAAAAGAACTGACTGTATTAAAGGATAGATTTCCTGCATACAGCCAGTCAAAAATTCCGACATTAAAAGAAGTTTTGGAAGCAGTAAAACCATCTGGCATTCAGGTAAATATAGAATTAAAGACGGGAATTTACTGGTATCCGGATATTGAGAAAAAGGTTGCAGAGATTGTAGAAGAAACAGGAATGAAAGACCGGATCGTATACTCGTCTTTCAATCATTACAGTGTGCAGCGGCTGAAAGAAATCGTACCGGATGCAGAGACGGCGTATCTGTACAGCGACGTAATATTGAACGTGGAAGGATATGCCAAAGAGACAAACGTAGATGGTTTACATCCGGCGGTATATCATGTGAAGATGGCCGATTTCCTGGAAGAATATAAAAAGAGTGGTCTGAAGGTCCGTGTCTGGACTGTGAATGAAGAAACCGATATGAAAGAACTGATAGAAGCAGGCATAACTGCAGTGATCACAAATTATCCGGATGTGGCCGTCCGTGTCCGGAAAGAAAGTGAGAACTAAAGCGGATGCTGGGAGAAAAGAAACTGTTCCTTCTGGACATAGATGGTACGATCTGCAAAGGAAATCAACTGATCGAAGGTGCAGCAAAGTTTTTAAGAGACATTAAAGAAAATGGCGGGCAGTATGTCTTTATTACCAATAATGCGACCAGAAGTGTGGAAGATTATATCTGTTTTTTTCAGAGGCTTGGAATTCATACGGAATATACGAATTTTCTGACAGCATCTTATGCAATGATTGATTATCTGAAGAAACATCATGACGGAGAACTGATCTATGTATTAGGGACGAAATCATTCATCTGGGAATTGAAGAAGAATAAGATCCGTGTGACAACGGATTGTGAAGATGAGGAGATTACCTGTGTGGTAATCTCTTATGATAATCAGCTCACTTATGAGAAATTGACAGACACCTGTAAACTTCTAAGTACAAAGAAGGTAGACTATCTTGCTACGAATCCCGATTATGTGTGTCCGATCGAGTTCGGATATGTACCGGACTGCGGAGCAATCTGTGAGATGCTGGCACATGCAGTAAAACGGATGCCGCATTTTATCGGGAAACCGGAACCTGATATAGCAGAACTGGCATTAAGGAGAAATAATTACAGGAAAGAAGAGACAGTAATCGTCGGAGATCGTCTGTATACGGATATTTTGTGTGGATACAATGCCGGGATAGATACTGTGCTGGTGCTTACGGGAGAGGCAACTGAGGAAGAAGAAAAGAAATATAAATACCATCCGGATTATATTATGAGGTCAGTGGAAGAACTACGTCGGAAGTGGCTAAGCAGTTTGTGCTAGAAAAAGAATGTTGGAATAATAAAAATACACAATACAAGGAAGAACATGTTAATTTGATTTTCCTGTATTGTGTATTTTTGTATAAGAACATGCGGCAGCAGGTTCTGCAGATATTTCAGTAATAGATGATATTACTGCAACTTCTGCAAACGTGCGCGGAGTACAGGTCCGACGATGATCGCAATGATAATCTTCGCTGCGTCACCGGCAAGATAAGGAATTACTCCGACAGAAAGTGCTGCAACGAATGACATTTTCAACTGGATCGCAAGCCACTCTGTACCGAAGATATAAGTGACTGCCATACCGATGATCATACCGACAACTGCCAGGATTCTGTTCTTTGGAAATTTATCAACGAACAGTCCGGAAATCAGTGCAAGGAAGATGAAACCAATCAGGTATCCGCCGGTAGGACCTGCAAGCTTTCCTAATCCACCGGTAAAACCGGAAAATACAGGGAGACCGACAAGACCAAGTAACAGATATACGATGTAACTGATGGTTGCATCTCTAAAACCAAGTACATAGATACTGATCATGATCACCAGGTTGGTAAGACTGATCGGTACCGGGCTGACCGGAATCGGAATCGCCATAGGAGCGAAGATACAGGTGATTGCAGTCATCAAAGCAATCAGAACCAGTTTGCGGGTGGAAAGCTTTTTCGTTGTTGTGCTATTTACTGTGTTGTTCATAGTGGTAATTGTCTGCCGTATGACATGGCAGAACTCCTTTCCTTTAGTTTTATCTCAAAATATAACAGAAGTATAAAATAAACAGGATAAAATGTCAACTGTAAAAGATAGCTGGTTAACAATTGGACATGCGCAAGCGTATGATGTTAACAAAAGCATACGATTTGAAAATGTATAGTATTGTGTAAACATTAAAATAAATAAAGAAAAATCAGATAATTTAACTTTTGAAATAGAATAATGAAAAATAAATAAAATTAATTGCAAAAAGTATTGACAAAATAAAAGTCGAATGATATTATATAATCAATCCAAAGGAAATCCAAAATAAACAAAAAAGAATTCCTGACGAGAAAGGGAATCTTGAAA
Source organism: Dorea sp. BIOML-A1 (assembly GCF_009875615.1). Lineage (NCBI taxonomy): Bacteria > Bacillati > Bacillota > Clostridia > Lachnospirales > Lachnospiraceae > Dorea > Dorea sp. BIOML-A1. The sequence continues at coordinate 78,211 of NZ_WWSA01000003.1, read as the reverse complement.
ATTGAATATCACATATTTTATAAGATGTATTTTTATTATAAATTCTCAATTCGTTTAAGAATCGAAAAATACAGGATATAGATATGAAATATCTGGTAAGGCATCGGATATCAAATATCGTAAAGTATATTGTAGAGAAAGAGAATGGATGAATAACGATTATAGAATGGTATCAAGGGGATATGGATCATAATCGTAGAAGAGATGAGATAATAAATTCCAACTTATATCTTAAGTGATAAAAGAAAAGTTTATCAAGGATGAAGAATATTTCATATGTCGGTGAGATATCGTTGATTGGAAATTTATGAAAAGGAGGCTTAATCCAATGGACACAGTAGAATCATCGAATCAATATGTTAGTGGTATGGCAGGTAGAAGTTCCCAGAGAATAAGCCTTTATTATAATAGATAAAAGGCCGGTAGAGGAGATTCGGAAGAATAGAACAGACGGAGAAAATATACACCGGACGATAAAAAGAACTGCAGACATATTGAACAGAATACCACATATTTAAAGATATTATTAATATGTGTAAAGAAACATGAATAGTAGATTTGAATGAATGTGCAAAGAAGATGAGTAAAAGATCATCGGAAAGCATACAAAGGCGACAGGGAATAAAAATTAAAAATCATTCTCCGATATAAAAATTAAATATGATAAAATTGAATATGTAACAGCCATCATAGGAAAGAATATGATGGCTGTTTTTTACGTTGATATCAGAGAGCAGCCGGCAGATATTTTACAGGGATAAAAAAATTGTAATTTTTGTAATATTTTTTTAACATATTTGGCGGGATATTTTGACAATAAACAGGTCATATGATAAACTTATATAAGTAAAATTGTAGGGAAATACGCTTTTTTAAAATAAACATTTGAGGTGAGAAATATTGGATAAATATGAATATAGGGTGAAGACCGAGCAAATGCTTGATCATCTGGAAAAGAAGGAGTACCAGCAGGCAAAGGAAATTGCTGATGGTATAGACTGGCGAAGAGTAAAGAATGCGTCAATGCTCAATACAGTCAGTGAGATTTATGAATATAACGGTGAGTTTAAGAAGGGGAGAGATATACTGTTCCTGGCATTTGACAGAGCACCGGGAAGCAGAAAAATTGTATATCGTTTAGGCACACTGGCATTGAAGATCAAAGATATCAGAGAAGCAACGGATTGTTATGAAGAATTCGTAAAGCTGGCACCAAAAGATCCGAATCAGTATATTTTAAAATATAAGATTCTGAGAACACAGGGGGCATCGCTGACAGATCAGATTACAGCACTGGAAGAATTTAAAAAAGCGGAATATATTGAAAAGTGGGCATATGAACTTGCCAAATTGTATGATGAAGCCGGAATGACAGCAGAATGTCTGGAAGAATGTGATGATCTGATCTTGTGGTTCAGTGAAGGCAAATATGTATACCTTGCAATGGAACTGAAGATGAAGTATAAGCCACTGACACCACTTCAGCAGGAGAAATATGACAGCCGTCCGGGAGCGGTTAAGAAGAAACCGGAACCGGAGAAACAACCGGAATCAACACTGGAAGAAGTGGATGACGAGAATGAATATAATGAAGGTACAGAAGAGACTGTTGACGTACAAGAAGAGCCGGTCAGAGAGCCAGTGACAGAAAGAGTTGATGAATCTGAAGTTCAGGAAATTCCTCCGCAGGAAGTACCGATGCAGGAAACTGTTGTACAGGAAGAGATTCCACAGGAAGTACCAATGCAGGAAACTGTTGTACAAGAAGAGATTCCGCAGGAAGAAATTGTAGAAGAAGCTGCAGAAGAAGTCGTGGAAGAAGAACCGGTATATACTGAAACGGAAGAGGCTGCGGAAGAACATGGATCAACGATCAAACAGGTTGTGACAGGAGCTACTTTGGAGGAAGCTTTAGCGCAGGGCATGGCGGTTGCCAATGGCATTACAATTGAAGAAGAAGCAATGAAAGAGCGTGAAGATGAGATTCTGGCGAATGGTCAGATGATGATCGATGATATTCTTCAGAAATGGGAAGAAAAACAGAAAGACCACGAAGCAGCAATCGAGAAGCAGAAAGCAAAAGATGAAGAGCGTCTTCAGAAAGAAAGAGAACAGGCTCGTATCCGCCAGGAAGAAGAACGCAGAGAAGTTGAGAGAAAAGCGGCGGAGGCTGAGGCAAGAAGAAAAGCCGAGGAAGAAGAGGCAGCAAGAAAGGCGGCCGAAGAAGAGGCAAGAAGAAAAGCCGAGGAAGAAGCAGCAAGAAAGGCAGCCGAAGAAGAAGCAGCAAGAAAGGCAGCCGAAGAAGAAGCAAGAAGAAAAGCTGAGGAAGAAGCAGCAAGAAAAGCGGCCGAAGAAGAAGCAAGAAGAAAAGCCGAGGAAGAAGCAGCAAGAAAAGCGGCCGAAGAAGAGGCAAGAAGAAAGGCCGAGGAAGAAGCAGCAAGAAAGGCAGCCGAGGAAGAGGCAGAACCGATAAGCAAGACACAGAGAATTCCGGATGATATTGTACGTCTGATGGAAGAAATGGAAAATGAAGAGTCGGAAGAAGAACTCTATGAAGAGGATTTTGAAGATGGTTCGGAAACAGAAGAAGACTTCATTGAAGGAATCGAAGAAGAACTTAGCGGAATCGATATGAGTGGAAGCAGTTTTGAAGAAGCCGATTTCGATGATGAAGATTTTGAAGAAGCTGATTTCGAAGAGGAAGACTTTGAGGATGAAGACTTTGAAGAGGCTGATTTCGAAGAAGAAGACTTTGAGGATGAAGACTTTGAAGAAGCTGATTTTGAAGAGGAAGACTTTGAGGAGGAAGACTTTGAAGAAGCTGATTTCGATGATGAAGACTTCGAAGAAGAGGACGAAGAAGAAGCTGATTTCGAGGATGAAGACTTCGAAGAAGAGGACGAAGAAGAAGCTGATTTCGAAGATGAAGACTTTGAAGAAGCTGATTTTGAAGAGGAAGACTTTGAGGATGAAGACTTTGAAGAAGCCGATTTTGAAGAAGAAGACTTCGATGCTGATTTTGCGGATGTAGAGGACGAAGAAGAAGACTTCGACGATGATTTTGCAGATGTAGACGATGAAGAGACAGATTTTGATGACGAAGATTTAGAGATTGAAGACGACGAAGAAGCGGATGAAGAGTTAGAAATCGAAGAGCCATCAGAGGAAGAGATTCAAGCAAGAATCAAGAAATCTAAAGGCGGTGTTCCGTTCGATACAGGATTTGTTGTAACCGGAAGATATGATCTGAGTGCTACGAGTGAGATCGGTCTGAAAGCCGGACTTACAGAAGAACAGAAGAAGCTGTTCTCATATTTTGTACCGGTGAGAGGAATGAGCGAACAGATCGTTGAAGTACTTGATAACGACAGAAGGGCACAGAGAGAAGGAACATCCAAGACAGGTAACCTTCTTGTGATTGGTAGAAAAGGATCTGGTAAGACGGTCCTTGCGGTTGATATTGTAAAAGCAATTCAGAAACAGAGAAGTCTGAAACAGGGTAAAGTAGCAATCGTTACAGGTGAATCTCTTAATAAGAAAGAGCTTACGAATATTATTCAGAAGCTGCGCGGCGGAGCGATCATCATTGAGCATGCAGGAAAATTGAATGCGAGAACTGTAAAAGAGTTAAATTATCTGATGGAGAAGAAGACAGGAGAATTGCTCTTTGTACTGGAAGATCAGAGAAAACCTCTGGAGCGTCTGATGACAGCAAACCCGGAATTCAAGAAGAAGTTCAGTTCTAAGCTGGAGCTTCCGGTATTCATCAATGATGAGCTGGTAACATTCGGTCAGACATATGCGAAAGAGAATGGATACAAATTGGATGAGATGGGAATCCTTGCACTGTACAGCCGTATCGATGTAATGCAGAGAGAAGATCATGCAGTATCAGTTGCTGAAGTAAAAGAGATCATGGATGAAGCAATCTCACATTCACAGAAAGCAAATGTAAAACATCTTGCACGAAGAGTATTCGGCAAGGGAACCGACGATTCTGACAGAATTATTCTGAAAGAAGAAGACTTTAGAATTTAACAAAAACGAATACCTGTAAGAAGCTGTCGAGAACAGGATTTACAGGTCGGATTTTGAAAGAGTTTTGACAAACTAAACGGTCAAAGCTCTTTCTTTTTGCCTGTTTGTAAAGTATAATGTTCTTATAAATATGCAGCAGAATGCGAGGGGTAATTATGGCTGAAAAAAAGAAAAAACCATATGAAATAGGTGAATTGGATCAATACCTTTTCGGACAGGGCAATCATTATGAGATTTATGAGAAGCTGGGCGCACATCTGGTACAGAACGGAAAACAAAAAGGTGTGTATTTTGCAGTGTGGGCACCGCATGCGCAGGCGGTATCGGTAGTCGGAGAGTTCAATGAATGGGACACAGAGGCAAATCCGATGAAGAGGGAAGAGCCGCTCGGGATCTATACCTGTTTTATACCAGGTGTGAAGAAGGATCAGATGTATAAATATTGTATCGAGACTTATTCGGGAGAACAGATATTTAAGGCAGATCCATATGCCAATTATGCGGAGTTAAGACCGGGAACAGCATCCAGGGTCACAGATATTGAAAATATCAAATGGACAGATACAGAGTGGATGACACGTAGAAAGACCTGGAATCATAAGCAGGAGCCAATGTCTGTCTATGAGGCACACATTGGTTCCTGGATGCGTCACCCGGGAAGGGAAGATGAAGGATTCTATACATATAGAGAATTTGCCAGGGCAATTACCAAATACATAAAAGAAATGGGTTACACACATGTGGAACTGATGGGAATTGCCGAGCATCCGTTTGACGGATCCTGGGGATATCAGGTGACCGGATACTATGCACCGACATCCAGATATGGGTCGCCGGAAGATTTTGCATGGATGATCAATTATCTGCATAGAAATAAAATCGGTATCATTCTCGACTGGGTACCGGCACATTTCCCGAAGGATGCACACGGACTGGCAGATTTTGACGGAACACCGACGTACGAATATGCAGATCCAAGATTGGGAGAACATCCGGACTGGGGAACGAAAGTATTTGATTTTGGAAAGAATGAAGTAAGGAACTTCCTGATCTCAAATGCGTTATTCTGGGTTGAGAAGTTCCATATAGACGGATTGCGTGTGGATGCGGTTGCTTCGATGCTGTATCTGGATTACGGACGGAAGGACGGAGAATGGGTTGCAAACAAATATGGCGAGAATAAGAATCTGGAGGCGATCGATTTCTTCAGACATCTGAATTCTGTTGTACTTGGAAGAAACCCGGGAGCACTTATGATCGCAGAGGAATCTACGGCATGGCCGCAGGTTACCGGAGATGTAGAAGAAGGTGGACTGGGATTCAGTCTGAAGTGGAATATGGGATGGATGCATGACTTCACAGAATATATGAAACTGGATCCATATTTCCGAAAGGATAACCATCATCTGATGACATTTGCCATGAGTTATGCATACAGTGAGAATTATATTCTGGTATTGTCGCATGATGAGGTGGTACATCTCAAGTGTTCGATGCTGAATAAGATGCCGGGACTGGGATTTGATAAATATGCGAATCTGAAAGCCGGATATGCATTTATGATGGGACACGCAGGAAAGAAACTTCTGTTTATGGGACAGGAATTTGCACAGCTTCGTGAATGGAGTGAAGAACGGGAACTGGACTGGTTCCTGCTGGCCGAACCGGAACATCAGCAGATGAAGATGTGGGTAAAAGACCTCTTACACCTGTATAAGAGGCATAAGGCAATGTATGAGATGGATCAGAGCTGGGAAGGATTCGAATGGATCAATGCGGATGACGGATACAGAAGTATCTACAGTTTTATGAGACATTCGAAAGGTGCAAAGAAGAATCTGTTGTTCGTCTGCAACTTTACGCCGATGGCAAGAGATGATTACAGAGTCGGAGTGCCGAGAAAGAAACAGTATAAACTGATCCTGAACAGTGATGAGGAGAAATACGGCGGAACCGGAGCAGATCGTAAGAAGATATACAAAGCGGAGAAGAAAGAATGTGATGGAAGACCGTATTCATTCGCATACAAATTGCCGCCTTACGGAGTTGCTGTATTCGAGTTTTAATTATATGAAGTCAGTGGCAAAAAACTTTGATGCCTGCGGATAAAAATGCCGGGAAGTGTTGAAACTTCCCGGCATTTTTCGTTTTACTATACATCTTTATTAATGATTGTATTTAGTTGGAAGAACTGTCGGCTGAGGAATCAGAAGCATCGGAACCAGAGGCATCGGATTCACTACTGTTTTGTGTGTTGCTCTGGTTATCAGACTGGTTATCTGTACTGTCATTCAATGAAGAATCATCAGCAGAGTTGTCTGTTGTGCTGTCATCTGAAGAATCAGCATCGTTGTTCAGAGAATCGTTCTGTGTGTCGCCAGACGGCTCATCAGTGTTATCAGAGTTATCTTCTGTAATGGCATCATCGTTACTCTTGTCTGTGTCGTCTTTCTTAGAATTGCTTCCACCGAACAGATCTTTGAAGAAATTCTTGATCTTGCCCCAGAATCCGCTGTCATCACTGTTGTCATCCGAAGTATCATCCGAAGCGGCATCTGAACTGTCTGTGCTGTTGGAAGAATTGTCGGAAGAATCCAGTGTACTGTTAGTTACGACATCATCACCGAGTGCGCTGTCATCCGTGCCGTTAATGATTCCGCCATCGGAACTGTCATCGCCGCCGAAGATACCTTTGATGGAACTCCAGAGGTTGGAGAAGAATCCGCCACTCTTTCCGTCAATGTTATCTAATGTATTCTTCAGAGCTTTGACATCATAGTCATACTGGGAAATGTTTTTCATCAGATCGGAGATCTTGTCGATCTGTTCCTGTGTCAGCGTGACGTTGTTATCCTTGGCAGCGTTTTCAACTGCATTCTGAATGTCATCTGCATCCGTTAATCCGCCCTCGATCACATCTTTTTTTACATCGTTCATGACATTTTCCGCTTTGTCCTGGCCGATGTCATTGGCCAGGTCTCCTGTGGTGACAAGTTCATCGGTCGCAGCTGCTTTCTGATCGTCATTCAGAGTTGTTCCGGTGGCTTTCTCATAAGCCATCATGATACCTGTCAGTGCACCGGTTCCGGATACTTCGATCGGAGAAGCGGCAACGACATTACAGTTTTCAACACCGGATGTCAGAAGCGTACTGGAGATCATAGAGCTTGTAACATAAGTTAAGTTGGAAACCTTTACCTGGATTCCGCCGCTTGTGGTTGGTTCTACATAAGAACAGCTGTAGGTGCGGGTACCGATTTGTTCGTCGGGAGCGACTCCTTCCAGATATTTTCTTTCATCTGCATTGGTAACTTCGATGACTTCTGCTTTGTCAGATGAAGTTCCGAAATACTCATACATAGAATTCTTCTGTGAATCAGTCAGATTGGCGCCAAGTGTTACAACTTTGGATGAATCTGCTCTTACAACCAGTGGTGCCGCAGTAGATCCAAGTACGATTGCCATGGCAACTGGTAATGCTCTTTTTAATTTTTTCATAATGCGTGGTGTGTTCACCATGCCCCCTTTTTATTAAATATTTTTATCCCTGTTACTTTTTTAATATAACATAAAACAATGTGTTTTCCTAGAAAATATAAATTAACTATTTCTAAAGATTTTCTGTAGATTGCGTCCGCGTCTGCACAGTCAACAATTCCTGCAGGCGTGAGTCCAGCTCCTTTTGCGGTATCATTCCCTGCATGGTGGCAATCAGTTCTCGGTCTTTGAAAATGAGAAATGACGGAAGAAGAGCGGTCTGATATTGCGCAGCAAGAAGTGCGGATTCAGAGGTCTCTACTTCAAAAAAGCAGATGCTGCCGAAATATTTCTTCTGATATTTCTTTTCCAGATCTTCTATGACAGGGCGCATCATTGCACATTTTCCACACCAGACAGCGTAGAACATGACTACAGCCAGTGTGGGATGCTCCGGTCCAGCCTTTGCCGGTGTATCGGAAGAAAACTGCCAGTGGTTCATCCGGCAGATATCAAAGTTCTGTGTCGTCAGATGTAACATAAGCTTCCACCCTTTCCCATAAGAAACAGGAGCATAAGATATGCTTTCTATTAATATATGAAAGGAAAGGGAAGAAGTGCAGGCAGACAGGATCGGTATATAAGTCCGGATATTGCAGCGTGTTATCTGCGCTTTGCGATCAGTTTACAGATCGGATTGCCCATAGAAGAGAACTTGGCTTCATATTCAGTCATAATATTGCCCTGATTCATCGTACTGTCGTTATGAAGATCATAGGATAGCTGATCCAGAACGAAAAGTTCGGAAGTTTCGAGTTCTTCTACTGAAAAGTCAAAGAGCGGCCGGTTGTCGGTCTTGAATTCTACCGTTCCATCTGCGGTTAGGACCTGGTCATAAAGCTTGAAGAATTCATTGGAAGTCAGTCTTCTTCTTGCATGGCGGGCTTTCGGCCACGGATCGGAGAAGTTCAGGTAGATACGTGATACTTCTGCCGGGGCGAATACGGTTGGCAGGTCATTTGCATCCATACAGATGAACCGGATGTTGGCAGGAGCTTTCCCCTCCGCTTCCAGTTCCTGGAATTTCTCAACGGCACGCAGCAGAACGCTGGAATAACGCTCAATGCCGATGTAGTTAATTTGTGGGTTTTTGGCTGCCAGGGTCAGAAGAAACTGACCTTTTCCCATGCCGATCTCGATGTGCAGGGGCTGCTCTTTTTTAAACGTCTGGTTCCAGTTTCCGCGTAAGCTTTCCGGATCTTTCACAACTTCTTTGCAGGCTTCGAGAACGCTCTCTGCACGTGGTATATTTCTAAGACGCATACGTGTATTCCTCCTTATAATCACTGGGTTTGCAAATCGTTCTTAGTTTATCGTCTGTGCAGGAAAAAGTCAATGGAAGCAGAAATTGTCAGAAGAATTGAGAAGAAATAATACAATATATACAAAATAATTGTGGTAATTTTAAAAAATAGGTGTATTATTATAACGTGGATAAAAAAATAACAATTATTTGTTGTGAAATGTGCGAAAAGGAGGGCGGCTTATGAACTCTGTAATTGGAAAATTGGCTGAAATAGAGACAACGGCGGAGACGATCGTAGAGCATGCCAGACAGCAGAAGAGTGAAATTGAAAGACAGATACAGGAAGAAAGAGATCAATTTGACCGGGACCTGGAAGAAGAGACACAGAAAAAACTGGAGAAGATAAAAGAAAAGTCGCAGCAGGAAGTAGAGAAGGTCCTGGACCGGGAACGGAAGAAGAACCAGACTGCAATTGATGCGCTGAAGCAGGAATATGAAGAAAATCACGAGATTTATGCAGAGGAAATCGTAAGACATATGATCGAGGTGTAGTGTATGGGAAATGTGATGGCTTACAGTGGGATTACGACAAAGGTACGTGCAATGTCGGCAAAGCTTTTGGCAGCGGAGGATTATGACACAATTGCCGGACTTGGGACAGTAACGGAAGCAATTGAATATCTGAAAGACAAGACGGCATATGCACCTTATGTGAACCGGATGGACATTTCGCTGTATCACAGGGGAAATGTGGAGAAGATCCTGTATCAGTCTCTGTTCGATGATTATTCGAGACTCTTCCGTTTTGCCGGAATGAAACAGAAGACATTCTTAAAATTATACTGGAAACGTTATGAGATTGATCTGATCAATTATTGTCTGAGAATTGTGTTCAATCATTATGACAAGCCGTTTGACCTGGAATATAAGAAAGAGTTTTTTGACAGATATTCACAGATTTCCATTGACCGGTTGATAACTTCGAAAAATATTGATGAGCTTGTGGATAACTTACGGGATACGGAGTATTATGATGCACTTGCCAGAATTAAAGATTCCGGAGCGGGAACGCTTTTTGATTATGATCTGGCACTGGATCTATATTATTTTTCCACCATGTGGAAAAAGGGAAAAAGGGTTCTGAAAGGACATGAACAGAAGATATTTTTAAAAGATTACGGAACGAAGATCGACCTTCTGAATCTACAGTGGATCTACCGTGCGAAGAAGTATTATCATATGCTCCCGCCGGACATTTATTCGATGACGATCCCGATTCATTACCGGGTTCGTGTGGAAGAGTTCAAGAGCCTGGTAGAGACTCCGACACTGGAACAGTTCGAAACCGAAGTGGAAAAAACGTACTATGCGGGAAAGTATGATTATATGCAGGCAGATAAGACACTGGAACAGATGTACCGTGACTGTCTGCGGAAATTCTACCTGACCGATAAAAGAAATGATCCGTATTCGATCGCAATCATCAATACGTATCTGTTTCTGAAAGAAGAAGAAATCTATAAACTAACGACAGCCCTTGAGTGTATCCGTTACGGTTTGACAAAGGGAGAGACATTAGGATACTTAGGAGGTGTGAATCAATGATTGTTAAGATGAAGTTCTTAAGCATCAGCGGACCGAAGAATGACATCGACCGTGTCTGCGAGGTGTATCTGTCCAAATACGAGATGCAGCTTGAAAATGCGGCGGCGGAGCTTAAGACGACCGACAACCTGCAGCCTTTTGTGGAAGTCAATCCATACAAAGAGCCGCTTGCGAAGGCAGAACAGTTCAGCGCACTGTTAGCGGATGAAGACCAGAGGATCGATGTATCGATGAATCAGGAGGATATGCTGAACCTGATCCGGGATGTCAATCATGACTATCTGGATCTGCTGGAGAAGAAAGAGTTAACGAAGAAGCAGGTAGATGAATACAAAGAAAAGCTTCTGATCATGGAGCCGTTCCGGACACTGGAATTGGATATGCAGAAATCATTAAAGTATAAATATATGAAAGTCCGGTTCGGACGGGTAGATGTGAATTATTACAAACGTCTGGAAAAATATTTATTTGATGATCTGAATGCGGTATTTATCGAAGGTACGAGGAATGAAAATTATGTATATGGATGTTATTTCGTATCGAATGCGGATTCCAGTAAGGTGGATTCGGTATTCAATTCCTTACATTTTGAAAGGATTGCAATTCCATCCGAATACATAGGAACGCCGGCGCAGGCCTGTGAAGAGCTTGAAAAAGAAATTGAAGAAAAACAGAAAGAGATTGCTGGGATTAAAAAACAGATCAGTGAACTGATGGCAAAGAATGCCGCAAAGCTCCGTGGTGCGAAAAGGCGTCTGGAAGAACTGTCTACAAACTTTGATGTACGTAAGCTGGCGGCAAGGATCGAAGAGGGAGATAATAAAGAAGATTATTACATCCTGTGTGGCTGGATGGGCGAAGATGATGTGAACAAATTCCTGGCGGAATCGAAGAATGATGATAAGGTATTCGTTGTTGTAGAAGAAGACAAGGAGAAATTCTTCGGAGAGCCGCCGACGAAGCTTAAGAATCCAAGATTCTTCAAGCCATTCGAGATGTTCATCCGGATGTACGGGCTTCCGGCAAATGATGAGATGGATCCGACGATGTTCGTGGCACTGACGTATACATTTATCTTTGGTGCGATGTTCGGGGATGTCGGCCAGGGCTTATGCCTGTTTGTATTCGGCGGGCTTTTGTATCTGATCAAGAAGATCAACCTGGCTGGGATCATATCCATTGCGGGACTGTTCTCAACATTCTTTGGATTCATGTTCGGAAGTATCTTCGGATTTGAAGATGTGATACAGGCACGCTGGTTAAGACCTGTGGATGCGATGACGAACCTGCCGTTTATCGGACAGCTCAATACGGTATTCGTGGTAGCTATTGCATTTGGTATGGGATTGAATATCCTGGTGATGATCTTTAACGTGATCAACGCAGTTAAGAGTCATGATCTGGAAAATATGTTATTTTCCCACAACGGAATCGCAGGGCTGGTGTTCTATGGATTCCTGGTGCTGACGATCGTGCTTTATATGACGGGACATAAGGTTCCGGGTAATATCATGATGGTAATTTTCCTGGGGGTTCCGGTGCTCTTGTTCGTATTCAAGGAACCGTTGGGCAATCTGGTGACAAAGCAGCATAAGAAGATGGAAGAGGGAAAGGTGATGTTCTTCGTGCAGGCGTTCTTCGAACTGTTCGAGACGATGCTGAGTTATTTTTCCAATACCATTTCTTATGTGCGTATCGGTGCATTTGCCGTCAGCCATGCGGCGATGATGGAGGTTGTGCTGATGTTATCGGGCGCAAGTGCGGGGCATACGAACTGGATCGTGTTCGTGCTTGGAAATGTGCTGGTGTGCGGACTGGAAGGGCTGGTCGTCGGTATCCAGGTACTGCGTCTGGAATACTATGAGATGTTCAGCCGTTTCTATAAAGGAACCGGACGGGAATTTAAGCCGTTCCACAGTCAGAGTGACAGAAAGTAATAAAATTCAAAGATATATTTACAGGAGGACAAAAATATGAGCCTGACAGTTAGAGTATTATTCGTTGTAACATTGTTGCTGAGTATTGTAATTCCATTTGGATATTTTCTGATCGGACAGAGGACGAAGAAGCGTTATAAGAGGGCTATCGGCACAAATATATTCTTTTTCTTCAGCACTGTTCTGATCGCAGGGATCATGCTTTTTGCGGGAGATCCGGTACAGGCAGCGGAAGCAGCCGGCAATACGGCGTCGAACGCAACAGGATTCGGATACCTGGCAGCAGCACTTTCAACCGGTCTTTCCTGCGTCGGCGGTGGTATCGCCGTTGCAAGTGCAGCAAGTGCGGCTCTGGGTGCAATTAGTGAAGATTCCAGTGCACTTGGTAAGTCACTGATCTTCGTAGGTCTTGCAGAAGGTGTGTGTCTGTACGGACTAATCATCTCCTTCATGATCTTGGGTAAATTGTAAGATGAAGATGTATCTGATCAGTGATAATATCGATACTCTGACAGGAATGCGTCTCGCAGGGGTAGACGGAATCGTGGTACATGAAAGAGAAGAACTCCGGTGTGCGATCGAGAATGCCATGGAGGATAAAGATGTAGGTGTGATTCTGTTGACGGAGAAATTCGGAAGAGAATTCCCGGACCTGATTGACGAGATCAAGCTGGAGCGGACAATGCCGCTTCTGATCGAGATTCCTGACAGACACGGGACCGGACGTAAGAAAGATTTTATCACGTCGTATGTAAATGAAGCGATAGGGTTGAAATTATAGACAGGAAGAAGGTGGCACATTTGACAAACGAAGAAAAGATCACGCATATCCGCACGGCAGCGATGGAAGAGGCAAGAGCGGAGGCGAATGCGATCATAAAGCAGCATGAGGATGCGCTGAGAAGTGTGTTCGAGCAGCACCAGATCGAAGCCAGACGGCAGTCGGAGACGAGAGTGCGTGCGGAGAGTGTGACTGCAAAACAGCAGCTGAATATGGCGATGTCAAAGGCGCAGCTTGAATTAAAACGTGAGATGGGTAAGATACAGACAGAACTTAAGACAGAACTGTTCGAAGAAGTACAGTTAAAGCTTCTGGCATTTATGAGAACAGAAGAGTATAAAGAGGTTCTGATCCGTTATATAGAGAAAGCAGCACAGTTTGCATCCGGGATGGCGATGACGATTTATATCAATCCGTCCGATGTAGATAAGAAGACATATCTGGAGGAGCGCACGGGAATGACGCTGACGATCAGCAAAGTGGATTTCATCGGCGGTGTGCGTGCGGTTGTGCCTGAGAAGAATGTTCTGGTGGATTATGCATTCAAAGGGGCACTGGAAAATGAATATCAGAAATTCCGGTTCCGGGGAGGTGTAAAGGGTGAGTAGCGGAAAGACAGAAAAGATATATGGCATCAACGGCCCGGTCATTTACCTGAAAGGGAAGACGGATTTTAAGATGTCGGAAATGGTCCATGTGGGAGAGGAAAAGCTGGTTGGCGAAGTTATTTCCCTGGATAAGGACCGGACGACGGTACAGGTGTATGAGGAGACTTCCGGACTGCATCCGGGAGAACTTGTGGAAGGTACGGGAGCGGCAGTGTCGGTTACGCTGGCACCCGGTATCCTGAATAATATCTTTGACGGTATTGAGAGACCGCTGGAGCGGATTGCTGACAAGGGCGGGGCATTTATCACCCGTGGTGTCAGTGTGGATGCACTGGACCGCCAGAAGCTCTGGGAGACGCATATCACAGTGGCGGAAGGCGATATGGTACAGGGTGGAACGATCATTGCGGAAGTGCCGGAGACGCGGGCTATCGTGCACAAATGTATGGTTCCTCCGGGAGTGGAAGGAACTGTTATATCTGTGGTTCCGGATGGTGAATATACGATTGATGAGACGCTGGTTACGATTGAATTGTTCAATGGAGAAAAACGAGAACTTTCGATGACACAGCACTGGCCGATCCGTGTACCGAGACCGGTGAGCCGGAGATTCCCGGCAAGTGTGCCGCTGGTAACAGGACAGCGAATTCTGGATACGATGTTCCCGATTGCAAAAGGTGGAACGGCTGCGATCCCGGGAGGATTCGGAACGGGTAAGACGATGACCCAGCATCAGATCGCAAAATGGTCGGATGCGGATATTATCATATATATTGGATGTGGCGAGCGTGGAAATGAGATGACGCAGGTTCTGGAAGAGTTTTCGGAGCTGGTCGATCCGAAATCAGGAAATCCTTTGATGGACAGAACGACGCTGATCGCCAATACCTCGAACATGCCGGTGGCTGCCCGCGAGGCATCCATTTATACCGGACTTACACTGGCGGAATATTACCGTGACATGGGTTATGATGTGGCGATCATGGCGGATTCGACATCCCGATGGGCAGAGGCACTGCGTGAGCTGTCCGGACGACTGGAAGAGATGCCGGCGGAGGAAGGGTTCCCGGCATATCTGGCATCGAGACTGTCGGCATTCTATGAAAGAGCCGGCATGATGCAGACATTAAATGGTGCAACCGGATCTGTCTCTATCATCGGAGCGGTGTCTCCGCAGGGGGGAGATTTCTCCGAGCCGGTTACGCAGAATACGAAGCGTTTCGTGCGCTGCTTCTGGGGACTGGATAAATCCCTGGCGTATGCGAGACATTTCCCTGCGATCCACTGGCTGACGAGTTACAGTGAATATCTGAATGACTTAAGCGGCTGGTATTCGGATCATGTGTCGCCGAAATTTGTTGATTACCGGAACCGTCTGATGGCGATCCTGAACCAGGAGAGCAGTCTGATGGAGATTGTAAAACTGATCGGCGGGGATGTGCTTCCGGATGATCAGAAACTAATCCTGGAGATCGCAAAGGTGATCCGTCTGGGATTCCTGCAGCAGAATGCATTTCATAAGGATGATACGTGCGTATCGCTGGAGAAGCAGTTCAAGATGATGGACGTGATCCTGTATCTGTATAAGACCAGCAGGAAACTGGTGGCAATGGGAATGCCGATGTCGGTACTGAAGGCGGAAGGTATATTTGAAAAGGTCATTGCGATCAAGTATGATGTGCCGAATGACAACCTGCAGTTACTGGATCTGTATAAATTAGACATTGATGACTTCTATAACCGCGTCATCGAGAAGAATGCGTAAAGGGAGGGACGTAAGATGGCAATAGAATATCTTGGACTGAGCAGTATAAATGGCCCTCTCGTCGTGCTGGAAGGCGTGGAAAATGCATTTTACGATGAGATCGTAGAATTTATTGTAGATCATAATACGAGGAAAATGGGGCGTATCGTAGAGCTGGATGAAGACAAGGCTGTGATCCAGGTATTTGAAGGGACAGAAAATATGTCACTGGATAATACCCATACAAGACTTACGGGACATCCGATGGAAGTTACTGTATCGGAGGAAATGCTGGGACGTACATTTAACGGAATCGGGGAAGCGATCGATGGACTTGGTCCGATTGCAGATGCAGAAAAAAGGGATGTAAACGGACTTCCGTTGAATCCTGTCAGACGGGAGTATCCACGAAACTATATCCGTACCGGAATCTCGGCGATTGACGGTCTGACGACACTGATCCGCGGGCAGAAGCTTCCGATATTCTCGGGAAACGGATTGCCGCATGACCAGCTCGCGGCACAGATCGTAAAGCAGGCTTCACTTGGAGACAATTCGGATGAACAGTTTGCGGTTGTATTCGGTGCGATGGGAGTCAAGCATGACGTGGCAGAATTCTTCCGTAAGACATTTGAGGAAAGCGGTGTGGCAGATCATGTGTGTATGTTCCTGAATCTGGCAAATGATCCAGTGGTGGAGCGTCTGATCACGCCGAAGGTTGCGCTGACGGTAGCGGAATATCTGGCATTTGAGAAAAATATGCACATTCTGGTTATCCTGACGGATATGACTTCTTTTGCGGAAGCCATGCGTGAAGTGTCTTCTTCCCGTGGCGAGATTCCGTCAAGAAAAGGATATCCGGGATATTTATACAGTGAACTGGCAACAATCTATGAACGTGCCGGTATTGTGGATGGGGCAAATGGTTCCGTAACACAGCTTCCGATCCTGACCATGCCGAATGATGATATTACACATCCGATCCCTGACCTTACCGGATATATCACAGAAGGACAGATCGTACTGGACCGTAATCTGCACGGGCAGGCAGTCTATCCGCCGATCAGTATCCTACCATCGCTGTCACGACTGATGAAGGACGGCATCGGAAAAGGATATACCAGGGAAGATCATCAGGATCTTGCGAACCAGTTATTCTCTGCCTATGCAAAGGTTGGAGAGGCGAGAAATCTGGCTTCGGTTATCGGAGAAGATGAATTGTCACCAATCGATAAACAGTATCTGAAGTTCGGTGAAGAATTCGAGAGACGCTATATTGGCCAGGGACCGGCGGAGAACCGGACGATGATGGAGACGCTGGATCTTGGCTGGGAACTGCTTGGACTTCTGCCGAAGGAAGAACTGGACCGTATTGATACGAAGCTGGTTGAGAAGTATTGGAAGGATACGAAAGAGACATTGGAGACAGAAGAGTAGGAGGGATGCATATGGATCCGAGAGAATTTCCTACCAAGGGAAATCTGATGCTTGCAAAGAATTCTCTGATGCTTGCACGTCAGGGGTATGACTTGATGGATAAAAAGCGGAATATTCTTCTGAAAGAGCTGATGGGACTGATCGATGAGGCGAAAGACATTCAGGAAGAGATCGATGCAACCTTTACAAAAGCATATGCCTGCTTGCAGCGTGCCAATATCGAACACGGGATCAGTAAAGTCCAGGAACTGGCATTTACTGTTCCAATCGAGGATTCGCTGAAGATGCAGACCAGAAGCATCATGGGAACGGAGATCCCGCACATCAAGTATGATGCGAAGCAGAATGATCTGACGTATTCGTTCAGCACGACACATGAGTCGGTGGATATTGCAAGAGAAGCTTTCCGGGAAGTGAAGGAACTTACGATCAAGCTGGCTGAGGTGGAGAACTCGGCGTACCGTCTGGCCGCAAATATCAAGAAGACACAGAAGCGGGCGAATGCGCTTAAGAATATTACGATACCGATGTATACGAATCTGGTGCATACGATCAGTAATGCGCTGGAGGAGAAGGAAAGAGAAGAATTTACACGGTTGAAGGTGATAAAGAGGATGAAAATGTAACGACAAATTTTGCAAAGTAATTCCACTTATCCCCAACAAAAGAGGAGTTATCCACGGGAAACTGTGGATAACTCCTCTTTTGTCTGATAATTCCGATGCATGAATCGACATAGAATGACAACGATTATAATGAACGGGATTTTTCTGTACTTACATTAATGCATTCGATTACAGCACCACGCATGCCGGCTTGATGTCGTATACATAGACATTTTCTTTGTCCAGGACACCGCTTTCGAGTGCACCATAGAGAATGGCACCGCCCATATTGCCGCATCCGATAATTCCGATTTTTTTGTGATCATAATAATTCCTCCTAGTTTGGTCATGAGATGTTTTAGAGCAGATATTTATAAAGTGTACAGTATGCAATGACAGGAGCTTTAAGGAGTCAGCTTGTGCAGTTCCCATGCTTTTTCGATACTTCCCGGAGTTTCCATCAGTAATTTTGTCCCTTCTGCCATACATCTCGCAACGTAGAACATACCTTTCTGTCCGATAGTCATACCGGCCTGTTTGGCAGCAGCCCAGTGATGAAGCGGGGTACCTTTACACATCGTAGCGGCACTTAAGGTGATCAACGGGACAGTGTGGCTGACCTGTGAAGCGTCCGTGCCGATAGCGATCGGAACCGGTTCATCTTCAAGCGGTTCCAGGCCGGAGAATAGTGTCCCGTCATTGATGAGTCCGGCTTCTTCTGTGATCTGCTTTGCAAAATCCAGCTCTTCCGGTGTATAAGCCGGTGTCGGAACTCTGGTCATAGCATCGTAATATAATTCTGTCAGTACCCGGTTAACTTTCATCTCACTACAGCTTGCGACCAGTTCGATATCGACTGTGGTGTCTGTCATAAGAGCGGCACCTCTGGCGCAGTTGTCTACACGTTCACTTGCATCTTCGGTGCGGGAACGTAAGTAGGAGCGGATGAAATAATTTGTCTTTGCGATATCCGGAACAACATTTGCCGGAAGACCGTTATCAATGTAGGCATAATGCATACGGACATCTCCCGGTACGTGTTCACGGAGATAATTGACGCCTACATTCATGAGTTCGGCGGCATCCAGGGCGCTGCGGCCTTTTTCCGGTGCTTTGGCAGCATGGGAACTAAGTCCGTGGAATGTGTAGTTCTTAATGTCCTGTGCCTGCCAGATATCGTTGCTGACACGGTTGCGGTCGAATGGATGCCAGGTAATAGCAACATCGAGGTCATCAAAGACTCCCTGATCGTTCATCACGATCTTGCCGGACATGATCTCTTCGGCCGGGCAGCCATAGACGCAGATCGTTCCGGCTGCACCGGTTGCGTCCATATCGGCTTTTAATGCACATGCCGCTGCGGCAACGGCTGTTCCAAGCAGGTTGTGCCCGCAGGCGTGTCCGACACCTGCCAGAGCATCGTACTCGGCCAGAAATCCGAGGATTGGTTTTCCACCTCCCCAGACTGCAGTAAATGCGGTGTCGATACCGGCTGTTTTCCATGTTATTTTAAATCCCTGGCTTTCCAGATAATCTGCCAGGCATTTGGAAGAAAGTGTCTCCTGATATGCAAGTTCCGGGTGATGGAAAATGTAATCAGCGGTATTCACCAGTTTTTCCTGATGATCGTCGAGCCAGCTGGCAATGATATTGTCAGGTGTATGTTCAGTTGTTAGTGTATTCAAAATATAGATACCTCCTCATAGAATCGGGTGTTTATCTATCATTTTAGCACAGGAAAACAGGATGTAAATAGATTTCATAGTTTTCTTATATGAAAAGTAAAAACTATTCAACCGGATAAAGCCCGTTCAGTACATCCAGATATTCCTGTCCAAATGTATCTACATTGACGCAATAATATTTCCCATATTCGGTAATATTATGCTTTTTCCATGCTTCACACCAGGCACATTTGGCAATGTAAGTCTGAAGTGTCGGTTCGGTGCGAAGTGTTCCGAAGTCCATTTGTCCGGCGTAATCTGGTTTCCATTCACCGTATGCCTGATTGGTCATTGTAGTCAGTTCATCACCGTGTGCGAACATCATGGCGTGATGTTCGATTTTGCAGCTGACAGGACAGACTTTATTTTCATTTTCATTCATATTAAAAACTCCTTTCGACATTTGTAAGTGATAATCTATTTATTACAATACTACATTGTAGTGAAAAAGTCTCGAGAAAAGGCTTGATAAAAAGGAAAAAAGCGGTATGATAGTAAAAAAGAAAAAGCAATTACTTAAAAGTGAGAATAAAGTTGAAAATTAAAGAGGAAAAAAGTATGAGCAGGAAAAAGTTAAAAAATAGAAGACGAAAAGATCGTGCACAGAGAAAGATTCTGATTGCAGCAGTCTGCATAGCAGCAGTGATCATAGGTGTGGGAATCGGCGGGCATGTTATAAAAAAGAATGCCGGTAAAACGATGACAACGGCCGAGACGGAAAGTAAAAAGGCAGTATCAAAGAAAAAAGCAACTGCAAAAAAACTTACGATCAATGAGAATGAAACTGATGCATCCAATAAAGAAAATCAAGGCCAAAAAGATCAGGCAGATGACAGAAGTGAATTTGCAGTTCAACCAGGAAGAAAAGTGGGTACAACAGAACAATCGGATGAAAAAGTTGTCTATCTGACGTTGGATGACGGACCGTCTAAGAATACGCAGGCGGTGCTGGACATTTTGGATAAATACAATGCGAAAGCAACGTTTTTTGTTACAGGAGCCATGCCGGAATATAAAGATATGATCAAAAAGGCTTATGATAAGGGACATACGATCGGAATGCATACATATTCTCATGATTACGCAAAGGTGTATGCATCTGTTGATGCATATTTTCAGGATCTTGACCAGATTGGACAGCTTGTAAAAGAAGAGATCGGCTATGTTCCGTGTTTTATCAGATTTCCGGGAGGATCTTCGAATACCATATCTGCAAGTTACACGAAGGGAATTATGACAACGCTTACGCAGGAGGTTCAGGCAAGAGGATATCAATATTATGACTGGAATGGAAGTTCGGGAGACGGGGCCGTGAGAACAACGGAACAGCTTGTGGATCAGGCAACCAGTTTCCATGACAATAATATCATCCTGCTGTCACATGATTCCGAGACAAAAGATACAACTGTGGAAGCGCTGCCGAAAATTATAGAATATTATCAGTCACAGGGATATGTGTTCAAAGCATTGGATCTTAACAGCTATGTTGCACATCATGGTGTGAATAATTAATTATATATGTAGGGAAATGTGTTGATGGTTGTTGTACTTATGCTGAATAGAATAACGGAAGATCTGGCGGAAAACATGTAAATACAAAGAAGAAAAATGATGTTATCAACCAGAGTGAGACTACAAAGCCAGGTTCTGTCTCGTGAGGAGA
Organism: Dorea sp. BIOML-A1; assembly: GCF_009875615.1. NCBI lineage: Bacteria > Bacillati > Bacillota > Clostridia > Lachnospirales > Lachnospiraceae > Dorea > Dorea sp. BIOML-A1. The sequence continues at coordinate 57,286 of NZ_WWSA01000003.1, read as the reverse complement.
ACGGGTCTTGCCGGAAATATATTCAGACATTCCAAATGAAAATATTACACTGGAATAAAAAAGCAGGATGTCTAAGATCAGGAAATTCCGGCCGAGAATCCCGGAATATGTGTAAAAAACAGAAACAGTAAAAAACATTCCGAGAAGCACACCCAGATACCGACAGTAAAAGAACGGTAAAACAACCGGATGCAGAGACAGATATTCCCATATGCTTACAAATAAAAAAGGAAAATATAAAAGTTTCAAATGTTCCCACACGGATTCATTAACCGGGCAGAAAAGTGCAATGATTGGAGACTGCCCGGATAAAAAATACAGGAAATGATTCAGTGTTCCGAGAAAGGCAGCGACCAGGACAAAATGCAGAGCTGTGCCTTGAATGCAGGAGATAATCTCTGTGCAGACAGTATGAAAGATTTTTTTGAAATTGGTTGTAACATAATGGATAATATGGCTCATAAATTCAACCCCCATATCAATATATGAGAAAAATAAAAAAATATGAAAAAAAGTAAAAAAAGTACTTGCATTTTTAAAAACCTTATTATATAATTAATCTTGTCGTTACGGAAAGCGTGACACAGAAAATTGAAAATGCGCGATTAGCTCAGTTGGTAGAGCACCTGACTCTTAATCAGGGTGTCCAGGGTTCGAACCCCTGATCGCGCACTACCAAATCACTGTTTTTAGAGGCTTAGAGCTCTGGGGACGGTGATTTTTTTTGTGCCTGAAAATAGGGGCTTTATGGGGGATAAAATGGAAATCACTAGGGAAAGCAAAGGTGGAAAGGAAAGAATTATGCAAATTATTTCCGGAGAGGATTTTACAAAATACCGGATAAAGCTTGTGACGGGAACATGTTCGTGTTAGTATAATCATAATTTACGATAGAAGAAAAGAGTGAGAAGATGAGCAGTCATACACTGGAAGGAAAGAAAAAGACACAGAATGGTGTGAAGCGGCTGGCGTTCACAGTGCTTTCGATATTACTGGAAGTAGTGTTCCTGATTGGGATATTTAAGGGACTGAATGAATACGCGGTATTCATAGACAATCTGACCAGAATATTTGCCGTCATACTGGTTCTGAAAATATATGGAAGAAATGAGACTTCCTCGATGAAGACACCGTGGATCATCCTGATCCTGACATTTCCGATCCTTGGAGTAGCACTTTATTTTATGATCGGTATGAACGGTGGAACCCGGAAGATGCGGATGCGTTACAAAAGGATTGATGAGAAGCTTCTGCCACTTTTGCCGGAAAATAAGGAAGTGCTGGAACGTCTGAATGTGTCAGATCCGAAGGCGGGAAATGTTTCTAATTATATAGAAAGAAATGCGTGCTATCCGGTATATCAGAATACAGATGTGACTTATTTTGACGAAGCGGTCAAAGGACTGGAGGCGCAGCTTACGGATCTTGCAAAGGCGGAGCAATTCATTTTCATGGAGTATCATGCAATTGAGGATGAATATGCATGGAGCAGGATACAGACGGTGCTGGAAGAACGGGTGAAAGCAGGAGTAGAGGTCCGGGTGTTCTATGATGACATGGGCTCGATCGGATTCGTAAATCTGAGCTTTGCGAGAAAACTGGAAGCGAAAGGAATTGCCTGCCGGGTATTCAATCCGCTGCTTCCGGGACTGAATATGTTCCTGAATAACCGTGACCACAGAAAGATTACGGTGATTGACGGAAAGGTTGGGTACACAGGCGGTTATAACCTGGCAAATGAGTATTTTAATTATACACATCCATACGGGGAATGGAAGGATACGGGAATCCGGCTGGAAGGAGATGCGGTGGTTTCGCTTACGGCAGCATTTTTGGAAATGTGGGAAGCATCCGGGAAGACTCCGGCCGATGTGGATGTTCTGGATATAGAGGCACAGAAAAAATATCTGGTACAGCATCCGTATCAGGCAAAGCAGACGGGATATATCCAGCCGTATGCGGACTGCCCGTTAGACGGAATCCAGGTTGGAGAGGATGTCTATATCAGTATCGTCAACAAAGCGGACAGATATTGCTGGTTCATGACACCTTATCTGATCATCACAGATGAGATGACACATGCACTTTCGCTGGCGGCCAGGCGTGGCGTGGATGTGCGGATCATCACGCCGGGAATCCCGGATAAGAAGCTGATCTACAGTATCACCAGATCGTTCTATCACAATCTGGTACAGGATGGTGTAAGGATCTATGAGTGGACGCCGGGGTTCTGTCATGCGAAGATGAGCGTGGCAGATGATTGCATGGCGACTTGCGGCACGATCAATCTGGATTACCGGAGCCTTTATCATCATTTTGAAAATGGGTGTTTTATGGCAGATTGTGATGCGGTGCTGGATATCCGGCGGGATATGGAGCAGACATTGGAACAGTGCAGGGAAGTGACGGAGAAGTATAAGTCCGGCCGGAGCGCGACTCTGCGGCTGGGACAGTTGTTCCTGCGATTGTTTGCGGAGCTGTTGTAGGAAAGAAGAAGGTAAAGGGACTGGGAATGCAGGTTTGCATTTCCGGTTCTTTTTATTCTTGTATATTGACATATATCGAGATGCGATATATAATAAAACCAAGAAGAAAGCAAATTTTTTTACACTCAACTATCGAAAGCCGATATATAATGAAAGTAAATATAAGAAAGGAGCAATCACTATGAAAGTAAACAAAAATATGGTCTCAGGAAATACCGCAATGTTAATTCTCAAATTGATCTCAGAAAAGGATATGTACGGATATGAAATGATCGATACACTCTCAAAGAGATCGGACAATGTATTCGAATTAAAGGTAGGAACATTGTATCCGCTGCTTCACAGCATGGTACAGTCCGGATATTTGGAAAATTATAACCAGGAGGCGAACGGGAAACTCAGAAAGTATTACCGGATCACACCTAACGGGAAGAAATATCTGGAGAAAATGATCGAAGAATGGAATGCTTATGCCAATGCAGTTACGAGCATGATCCAGTATTCCGTATAGCACAGGTAAGGCAGTGAAGGTGGCAGAAAAGGACGGTGTTAGATATGAAGGAAAGAGAATATCTGAAAGAACTTGGGAAGAAGATTACCGATTCGTCTGTAAGAAAAGAGATTGTAAATGAATATGAAGCGCATATAGAAGACTGCAAAGCCGCATTAATGGAATCAGGGATGACGGAAGTTGAAGCAGAGGAAGAAGCAGTCCGCCAGATGGGCGATCCGCAGGAAGCAGGTGAAGCAATGGATAAGATCTATCATAAAGTGTTTGATTCCAATATGTTTCTGTGGATGCTGGCACTGGGATGTATACCGATTGTATGTGTGTGCATTTCTTATCTTATCGCAAGAGATCCGAACGCATTTTTATGGTTGTGGAATGATGCGCTTGGCCTGAATAAAATCCCGGCAGTTATACACCGGAATATCGGAATCGGATTAGCTGTCTATGGAATCGGATTGAGCTTCTGGGAGAAATACACGGGCAAAGCTTTATTCTATGCAGTCGGAAGAGACTGGGGGCAGGGATGTTACGTTGCAAACAGCGGGCTGGTACTTTTTATCTCGGCATTATGTTTTGCTCCGAGCTTCCCGGTGAAGGGATATGCAGGAATCCTCTGCTGTGTATTGATAGCATGTCTGCTGAATATGGTACTGAGAGGATTTATGAATCTTTTGCAGAGCAGAAGAGAGACCAGACTTTTATGGGAGATTGGAACGGCAGATACCAGAATCAACTGGAAGGGAAAAGGATATCTGTGTGGACATCATATGAAAGTAAGAGTACAGGGATCTGAGAAAGGAACGGAGATCCCGGCAGGAGCACCGGTGATGGTTGTCGGAATGGAGGGATTTAAGCCGGTGGTGGCGCAGGTATAAAGGAAAATCTGAGTAATTCCGGATTATAATAAATATACGTATAAACATGCGGCGGAAGATAATTCTGCCACATGTTTTATAGGACAAAGCGTACAAGAAAGACTGCTTGTAGAGAAGCCTGCAGATTTGATGAGATATTAACTTTTAAATTTATACAAATGAATCTTGTAATCATATGAACAATATGCTATTCTGAATGCACTTCAAAGAGTGACTTCTACAAACTCTTAAGTATTTCTAGGCCAAAAGGCATCAAGTTTCGACCGTTTCACACCTAAAAATGTCTGAAACATATTTCCGACTTGAGAGAACACGAAAATTTTATAATCTATTTAGGAGGACGTGCCTATGACAAACAAACTTCAACAGTATTTCCCGATGATTCGGACAAGGGAGGAGGTGTTGAATGAGATTGAAAGTAAAAGCAGATTAAAAAATTTATTTTATGAGTGGACAGAGGAAAATCAAAATGAATTTCTGGATTTTTGTACCGGAGTGAAAGGTATAAAAATCATGTATGATTTCATGATAAAAGAAATTCTGAATCCGGAGAATACACCGGAGAGAGTAAATGAATTACTCACGTTACTTCTCGGACAAAGAGTGAGAATTGTAGACGTATTACCAAATGACGGAACAAGATTAGCAGATGAATCTACGCTTCTTATTACAGATATGGTAGTACAACTGGAAGATGGAAGTATTGCGAACCTGGAAATTCAGAAAATCGGATACTATTTTCCGGGAGAAAGAAGTGCCTGTTACTCAGCAGATCTGTTGCTTCGGCAGTATAAGAGAGTGAGAGGAATCAAAGGAAAACGATTCTCTTACAGAGATATCAAGCAGGTGTATACGATCGTGTTATTTGAAAAAAGTCCAACAGAATTCCAGAAATTTTCCAATAATTATATCCATCGTTTTATGCAAAAATCTGATACAGGAGTAAATATAAATTTATTACAAGAATATCTGTTCATACCTCTTGACATATTCAAAAAGAATCAGCAAAATGAAAATAGAAGTGTAAAAATAGAAAACCGGCTGGAAGCATGGCTTGCATTTTTCTGCATGGATGATCCGGAGACGATTATAGATATTATAGAGAAATATCCGGATTTTAAAGAAATGTATGAACAGGCTTATGATGTCTGCCGGAATATCGAAGAGGTGATGCAGATGTTTTCGAAAGAATTGCTGGAGTTAGACAGGAATACAGTAAAGCTGATGATTGATGATATGCAGAAGGAGATAGACTGCCAGAGAGAGCAGTTGAGTCAGAAGGATGAGGAGATGTTAGAAATGAGGAAAGAAATACAACGATTACAGCAGCTATTGGATAAAAAATAGCATGAAAAATGTCAAAAGAATTGTTTTAGATACTTATAAAAATAACTAGTCAGTTGAAAGAGGTGATGTAGACGTTTTCGGAAGAATTGTTAGAATTAGATCGAAATACAGTAGAATTCATGATTGAAGATATGCGGAGGCAGATAGAAGAGAAAGATGAGCAGATAAAACAACTAGATGAGCAGATAAAACAGAAAGATGAGCAGTCAAGACAACTGGATGAACAGATAAGACAACGGAATAAACAAATAAAAGAAAGTGATAAGCAAATAAGACAACTGGATGAACAGATAAAAGAAAGCAATAGGCAGATAGGACAGTTGGATGAACAGATAAAACAATCAGAACAAGAAATACAAAAAATGGAGGAAGCAAAAGAGTAATACATAGCCTGGCTGTCTCAGGAACGTGAAACAGCCAGACCGCTTACCTCAAAGCATGTAATCCAGGGATATTCCATATAATTGATGCTGATATCCCCGTCTACAACAACCCCATCAGGCAGATAATAGACATTTCCAAGAGGACTGGTCTCGCAGACATACCCCTGTGCGAGCATGTCCTCTTTTTCTTTATCGGTAAATCCTACCGATATCTCCAGACGCGGAGGGGCACATCAACTGGTGATTGTTTCGATGGAAAGTATGATGTTGCGGAATCCGCGTTTATTCATATAGGCAATAGCATTGTCGTTCAGGTGTACCATATGTTCAATTCCTTTCATAATTTAATAATATTACAGCAGTAATTGTAAAACAAAGTCCACAGATGGAAAGAATACCTGGTGTTTCGGCATAGAGTACCGCTCCGAATAACATGGCGGCGGCAGGCTCGCTGGAAGCGAGAATCGATGCCTTGCCGGCCTCCATATAGCGCATGGATAAAGAATATAGTGCATAAGGCAGGACGGATGATACCAGCGCATGAATAATCAGTATAAAAAAGGTGGTCCTTTGCCCTGAGACAATCATACTGCTTAAAGAGTGTATATTACTGAAAGGCAGCATTGTCATGCCGGAAAAGAGTGTGCCGTAAAAAGTAATCGTCAGGAAATGATATCCTTTTTGTGTGACTTTTTTGCTTATGATTCCATATACAGCATAGAAAAAGCTTGCCAGAATTCCGCAGAGAATTCCTGTTATGCTCCAGGAAAGTCCATTGCTTTCCAGTACTCCGCTTACCAGTACACAGCCAATGAATGCGAGTGTTACACAGGTCAGTTTGTGTCTGGTTACTGGTTCATGAAAGAAGACAGCAGCCAGGAACAGAACAAAGACCGGAGACATGGCAAGTAACACGGCAGAAAGTGCAAGAGATCCTTTCGTAACGGAAATATTATAAAAGACACTGAGGGCGGTCATGCCGATCATGCCGCTTCCGATAAAAAGCCAGAAGTCACGCCGATGTACATAAAATAAATGTCGGTTATAGAATAGAATCCATATGCCAGTGATCAGAGCTGCAAGCAACATCCGGAAACTAATGATGGAAAAGTTGTCGAGCCCATCGTGTTCCAGTGTACGGACAAAGATTCCGGCAGCACCCCAGCAGATGCCGGAGAAAAATGGCAGTAACCAGGCGTATTTGGTAAGTTTCTGATTCATAAGTACCCAATCCTTTGTAAATATAATAAATTAAGTATATCACAAAAACGGACATTGTTATGAGAACATGTCCGTTTTGTGCATTTTTATGAATCACTATAATCGATTGGAATTATCTTTCAAATGAATATATTCCGCTACAGACCGGTCAAAAGTCTTGATATGTTGGAACAGCCAGTCTACAACATTGCGCTTTACCTGTTCGATAAACTGATCATCAGGCCCTTCATTTTCATTCAGATAATCGTATAATTCCTGAATAGATGTTTTGAATTCTTCATGCTTTGCATGGTGACTGGAAATCTCCGGATAAGATACCTTTTTCTGAAGTTCCTCTTCTTCCTGAAAATGAAAATTTGTATATTCATCAAGGTAATCTAACATTTTGATCGCTTTGATCTTACTGTCACCGGATTCGCATGCTGCAACGAACTGCCGGATACGGTCGATCAGTTCCTGATGCTGGGAATCGATGGTCTTGTTGCCTGTAATTAAGTTATCGTCAAATGTAATATTCATAGAGAAACCTCCTGTCTTTGGTACACATTGAATCCTCGTCCCGCATAGTCTATAATGAATCGTAGAAAATGTTTATCAGCAGAGAAAAGGATTGGATTATGAAGTTACAACAGTTACAGATATTTCAGAACCTGACAGAAGAAGAACTGGAAAAAAGTCTTGTCTGTTCACAGGCTGTAGTAAAGAAATATCCGAAAGATACCTATATTTTCCGTCAGGGTGATGTGCCGTTAAAATTATATTTCATATTGGAAGGAATGGTTGAGCTTGGCAGTATCAACCTGAATGGTAAGATTACCCGGAGCAGTTACGTTACGGTGGGTGAGGAGTTTGGCGAAGTAGAAATGTTTCTGCGCCAGTCTGCTTACTCCGGTTATGCAAAAGCAAAAAGTGAAGTGTCGGTTCTGGAGGTTTCACAGAATTTCTTTGGCGGAAGATGCGAAAGAAACTGTGTACATCACAGTAAGGTTGTCTTCAATATGCTTCAGCTTTTTGCGGAAAAAGCAGAGAAATGTAACCGTCAGATAGAGGTTCTTACCAGTGGAAACTTACGTCAGCGTGTAGCGGCGTACCTGTTGGAAAACTGTAATCCGGACTATCGGGTCCGTTTGCATATGAACAGGGAAGATCTGGCAGTATATCTGAATACTACAAGACCATCTCTGTCGCGTATGCTGCTTACTTTACAGGATGAAGGTATCATCCGTCTTGTAGGCCGTAAGGTAATCGAGATCACGGATTATGAAAGACTGCAGTCGGAAGAGTAATTAATCTTCTGCAACAAATACTTCTTTTCCTAATCCGCAGATTGGACATACCCAGTCATCTGGAAGATCTTCAAAGGCTGTGCCCGGTGCGATTCCGTTATCCGGGTCTCCTACAGCCGGATCATATTCATAGCCACATGGTTCACATACATATTTTTTCATAGTTAAAATCTCCTTTTATAAAAATTAATTGTTTGTTGATTGTTGCTGTACAACTTATGTTGTGATTAAAGTATATCGCTTTTGTCAGAGAAAATCTGTAACAAATGTTACGAAAATGAGAAAAAATGATAATTATATGTCAATTCAATTAAAAATTTCCATATACATGAGGAAATAGAATGTTTGAGGAAAAATTCGAAATTTTATATTCTTAATACAAGAAAGAAAATCGCGGTTTGAATCTGAGAAATTATTCATGCAGAACATACAGAAAGGAAAAAAATAGTATGGAAACGAAAGTGAAAAAAGGATATGGAAAAGGATGGGCATTGATTCTTTATGCATTCCTTGCATATTTTACAGCAACTGCAGTAGGTAGTGCAATGAACGCAGCGTCAGGAACGTTGTCTGAATTAAGAGGATGGAATGCAGCATTATTAACAAGCTTTATTTCATTAGGATCTATTGCAAATGTAGTTGCAGGATTTGTTTTTGGTAAGTTATCAACAAAAGCTTCAGCGAAAAAGCTGAGTATCATGTGTAGTGTGATCTGGATTGCAGTTGTAGTCGGAATGGGAGTGACAACTAATCTCTGGGCATTTGCATTCTGCCTGATCATTGCAAATGGTATTTCCAGTGCGCTTGGATATCAGCTGGCACCAGTTATGATTTCAAAATGGTTTCCTAAGAGAAAAGGAATTATCATGGGAATTGTAACAATGGGTATTCCGCTCTGCTCAGGATTTGCAACAATGATGTACCAGGCAGGATATGCAGCAATGGGATCTTTAGGTGGATTTCTTCCATTTATTGCAGTATTGGTTGTAGCGTTGATTGTACTCGTTGTATTCCTTGCGGATGATCCGGCTGACAAAGGATTCAATCCGGATAACGGAGCAGAAGCAGAAGCGGAGGAAGAAAAAGGAATTAATAAAGAAAGCATCTGGACAACACAGAAACTTCTGTCTACTCCACAGGTATGGATTCATGGTCTTACACTTGGTGTTCAGTTGTTGTTCGCCAGTGGACTGATGGTTCAGTTATTCCCAAGACTTCTGGAGATTGGATTTGATCCAGGAATGGCAGGAATGATGATGCTTGCATCTGGTCTTCTTGCTCTGCCAGGCTCTTACTTATGTGGTGTGATTGATTCTAAGATCGGAGCAAGAAAAGCAGCATATACTTCATATGTATTCGGTATTCTTGCAATGCTTCTGAACCTTACAGGTAATACGGTATGTGTATGGATTTCATTGGTATGTATTGGTATGGTTGTAGGTGGTGCAGCAAACTGGCCGGCATCACTCTGTATTGAAGAGTTTGGAGACAGCTTCGCAAATGGATATGGTATTATCCAGCCAATGATTCAGGTAGTCGGAGCAGTTGGACCTGCATTCTTCGCAGCATTTTACGGAATGACAGGAAGCTATAAGATACCATATATCTGCGGTGCTGTATTAATGTTTATCGGTCTGATTGGATTTGCGACACTGGCAAAACCAGGATTTGCAAAAAAAGAAGAAGAGAAATATAAAAAATAAGGGATGATATCAGATGAAGACATATAAAGTATTTACTGTAAATCCCGGTTCTACATCAACAAAGATCGCAGTGTTTGATGGAGAAAAGAAGGTCTACTCAGCAAATGTCAGCCATGATTCAAAGGTGTTGGAAGAATATAAAACACTGGAGGATCAGCTGGCTTACAGAAAAGCAACAATAGAAAGTCTTTTGAAAGAAAATCATATAGACCTGGAAGGTCTGGATGCCTGCGTTGGTCGTGGAGGCGGTCTGCTTGCAATGGACGGCGGAACTTATGAAATCGATGATCTTGTTTTGGAACATTCGATTCATGCTAAAAACGGAGTAGTACATCCGGCATGTCTGGGACCAAGTATTGCAAGAGAATTTGCAGAGCAGTATGGTGCAAAAGCATATGTTGTCAATCCGCCGGATGTAGATGAACTGCAGGATTTGGCGCGTATGACCGGCATCAAAGGTGTATATAGAAATGTACATCTTCACGCATTGAATTTAAAAGAGACAGCTATCCGTCATGCCAGAAATATGGGAAAGAAATATGAAGAGTGTAACTTTGTAGTCTGCCATATCGGAGGAGGTATCTCGGTATCGGCGCATCAGAAAGGGAAAATGATTGACGGATTTGACATTGTCGGTGGAGAAGGACCGATGGCACCTACCAGATGTGGAAGTGTTGCAGTGGCAGATGTGTTGAAGTATTGTGAAGACAAAGAGATTAAGACTGTGAAACAGTTATGCACGAAAAATGGAGGATTTGTCAATCATATGGGAATTTCAGATGCACTGGAACTGACAAAATGTGCAGCAGATGGAGATAAATATGCCGGATTACTCTGGGATACCATGATCTATCAGATCGCAAAATGCATCGGTTCTATGGCAGTCGTGCTGGAAGGAAGTGTAGACGGTATTCTGTTGGGAGGTGGAATGGTCTACAATGAAGATTTGGTTGCGAAGCTTAAAGGGTATTGCGAATGGATTGCGCCGATAAGTGCATATCCTGGGGAATTTGAAATGGAAGCAATGGCATCCGGCGCAGAACGTGTGTTAGATGGCGAGGAAGAAGTGAAGAAATATACGGGAGAATGTAGATTTCAGGGATTTGATTTTATAAAATAATGGCGATGGAAAAGGGTGCCGCACAGATAAAAATGTGCGGCACCCTTTTTGTAAGCTGACATTCGTCCGAAAGAAACTGCGAGTGGCAGGTTTTGCAGATACCAAAGTATGTAAAAGGAACTGACGGCAGCAAATCCTCTGCATTACTCATATGCTTTAAAGAAATCAATAATTTCCTTTTTAGTCTTTAGCATCCGCAGAGTGTCAATGTCAAGCTTGTCATTATAAAAAATATGCAGAAGCCGGAACACCAGAGTCGCATCATCCGGACGGAAAGCTCCCATAATAATGATACGGATCTTATAGGAATTCCACATGATCCGGTGATCCAGTGTTGTGATTGATAATCGTGTTTCCTTTGCGGGAATCAGAGAATGCAAGAACAGAATCCCGGGACCAGTCGCATTAGTGGCGATAGATTCCCATCTTAAAATATCAGACAGATAAGACGTATCGGTCAGGTTATTCTGTAAAAAATCTTCAGCCATTGTCTCAATAATGGTGAATCTGTCGGTGAATGATTCTTTTTCATGCCAGAATGCATGCTCCAGCAAATGACCGAGTGTTATATCAGATGCGGCGCATAAATGTTCGATACGCTGCTCGTTGATGTATTCTGACAGAAGCAGATAGTCATCCGGTGCGAGAAATGGGCTGATCTGTATGGTATCAATACCGGGAAAATTAGTAATTGATTTACGGACGGTTGATAAGATAAGATCTGTATTTTGAAAATCATAAATATTCTTATCATTCACAGGCAAAAGTGCCGTTACATTCAAGTATTTATCAAAAGCTCCCAGAATTTTCCGCTTAAGTGCCCAGGCAGCCGGCATATTCATGTGGCAGAAGATGACCGTTTTCATCTTGGTCTCAGGATGTATCTCAAACAGGAATTCCACAGCACCTGAGATGCAGTGAGCCAGATAGAGCAGTTCATTCTGATTCAGGTAATATCCAAGGTATTGCTGGGCGAGATCCTGAAACAGGTATGCAATCTCGAATTCTACATTCAGGATTCGTTTTTCAAGATCCTGATTTCCCTGTGTATTGAGAATGTGTGTAGGAGCCTGGATGAACTGGATGTAGGATAAAAGCGTGATATAGAAATCCTCATCTTCAGAAAAATCCAGATGGAATACATCCTGAATTCTGTCTATGTAAGCTTTCGCTAGCTGGATGGTAACCGGACCAAAATGCTGTGAGATATTCAATGGTGTAATGTCGGATACATCAGGAAGATGTCCGGAGGCAATCCGCTGATAAAGATCATCCCGTTCTTCGCGGCTGAAAGAGCAATGGAACTGTCCTTCCAGGGCATCTGCCAGACTGTCGGAAGCCAGGCTGGCCGGAGTATCAGGCCGGAGTACAGGTGAAGCCGGTGGCAGCTGATGGCCGGATAATACTCGGTGATACATGATAGCAGCAGCAAGATTCAAAGAGACAAGGCTTGGGTCTTCCATAGATATTCCGTATTTATCCAGATGTAAGGGTACTTCATCCATAATGTAATCCAGCACGTCTTTATTCAGAAATGTATATCCGTAATACGTGTTCCAGTTGTGATTATAATTCCAGTCTTCATGAAATAACCGGTTCAGAACAGAGCGACGTTTTTGTTCATTTTCTTCGAATGTAAGAAAGTTTCGCTTCTGTTCTAATTTTATATAGGGTTCCGACAATACATATTTCATTTTGAGACTATGCAGATCGTGTTCCAGTGTTGTGTGGCTTATGAACATTTCATCTTCCAGATCAAAGAGATTTAGATGTTCATCGGTCAGACACAGCCGGAAAGCAAGATAACGGATGCGATCTTCTTTGGTAAAGAATGCAGTGTCAATTTGATTTAGCTGTTGGATGATTTCGGGGTTTTCTGCGGTATAAAGGTATCCTTTGCTGCGCGCGGAAAGAATCTTTGCGTGATAGGGTAAGATGTTTTGATTGATTTCTACGATATCACTGCGGATCGTTCGTGGTGAAACACCTAATTGCTTTGCAAGTTCATTTCCGGTGATATAAGTAGTCTGTTCCTGCATCATGTGGAGAAGTTTCCGTTGGCGCAGAGATAGATTAAGCTTGTCCATGATAACCGTCCTTTCGTATATTTTTCTGAGTATATTTTATCAAAAAGCATTGCCGTTTTAAAGAGGAAATATCCAATTTGAGAAGGCGGAGGAATGAGATTAAGATAAAGTTATAAAAAACAGGAGGTCTTAAAGATGAAATACGAAAATACCAGAAAAATTGTTTTAGATGCTATTTTAGATGCAGTAGATATGGGGCTGATCCATGGAACATCAGGAAATATTGCCATGAGAGATGATAAGGAAGATGTAGTTGCGATCACACCAAGCGGAATCTCTTATAAAGGGATGACAGCAGATCAGATTGCCATCGTAGATATGAATGGAAAATGGCTTGATGGACCATTCAAACCATCTTCAGAAGTCCCAATGCATACAGCAGTTATGAGAGCAAGAAAAGATGTAAAAGCAACGGTACACACACACGGAATGTTTGCAACAATCGCAGCAATGAGCGGAGAATTACTTCCAATTACACCACCGCAGGCAGAATTCGTTCCGGTAGGAATTGTTCCATTTACGATGCCGGGAAGTAACGATGTTGCGGATAAAGTAGTTGAGGCTCTTGGAGAAGAAGGAAGAGCAGTCCTGATCAAAAATCACGGAATGTTCTGCTGTGGGAAAGATATGAAAGCAGCAATGGCAGCAACAATTTATACAGAAGAGATGGCTCAGACAACATACTATGCAAAGGTTGCAGGTGTATATCAGCCGATGCCGGAAGAAGCTGTTAAGAAAATGAAAGAACTGATCGCAGCAGACCAGGCAGTGTAGGAGGAAGAAAATGAGTTTTAACTTTTTCGTAAAAAGCAATATTACATTCGGAAGAGGTGCAGTAGAGAAACTTCCGGAGATTATTGCAGGATATGGATTGAAAAATATCATGGTTGTGTATGACCGAGGAGTAAAGGCAGCGGGAATTGCAGAACGTGTGATGGAGCAGGTAAAGAAAGCCGGAGTAAAAGCAGTTGTGTTTGATGGAGTCATTCCAAACCCGACCAATGAAGTGGTAGAAGAAGCAGCAGCAATTGCAAAGGAAGCACAGGTGGACGGATTCGTAGCAGCCGGTGGCGGAAGCAGTATTGACCTTGCAAAAGCAATCAATGTTCTGATGACAAACCCAGGAAAGATTGGTGAATACGGCGGAATAGGAATGGTAAAAAATGCATGCCTTCCACTGATTGCTATCCCGACAACAGCAGGTACATCCAGCGAGATCACAAATGTAAGTGCACTGATCGATACAGAGAAAGTAATCAAATATGTAGTCATTGACAACAAGATCGTGGCATCTGACGTTATTGCAGATCCAGATTTCACAAAGACAGTACCGGCAGGCGTAACTGCTGCAACCGGAATGGATGCAATCACACATGCAGTGGAAAGCTACATTTCCAATATGGCAACACCATTAACAGAATACAACTCATTAAAAGGACTGGAAATCTTACATAAGAACCTTCCGAAAGTTGTAAAAGATGGTTCGGATATGGATGCCAGAGAACAGATGATGCTGGGATGTATCATTACAGGGTTCGGATTCTCCAATGCCAATCTCGGACTGGTTCACGGTATTGCACATACACTGAGTGCACATTTCGGACTGGCTCATGGAATGGCCAATGCAACCGTACTTCCTTATGTTATGGAATACAATGCAGGCAGCTGCCCGGAAAAAATGGTTGATCTTGCAAAAGCAATTAAACTTCCGGTAACAGGTAATCTGGATGAGGACAAACTGCTTCTTGCAAAAGAATTGAAGCGTCTGACAACAGAACTTGGAATCAAGACTCTGGAAGAGCAGGGAATAAAAAAAGAAGACTTCGATATGCTGGCAGATGATGTGTTAAAAGAGCCTGTGCTTGGATTCAACCCACGTCAGAACATCACAAAAGAAGATATCCTTGCAATTCTTGAAAAGGCATTTTAATCAGAAAGGATTAACGATAAGGTGAGTAAAGGAAAGAAGATAAAAATTATTATTTCAATTGCAGCGATCTCGTTCATCCAGGGATTACAATATTGCGTATCGCCTGTGCTTGGGCAGATACAGGAACATTATCCGGATGTCAATATCAGTCTGGTCCAGATGCTGATTACAGCACCGGCGCTGCTGTCCATGATCGTGGCAGTATTGTCCGGATGGCTGGTCTTAAAGATCAGCAAGAAGAAATTACTTTTGTTTGCCAGCCTTGTAGCAGGAATCACCGGGTTCCTTCCGTATCTGTCGGATAGTTTTGGTCTTCTGTTCTTTTCACGAACATTTTACGGTGTAGGACTGGGACTTGCAACGGCTCTGAATACGGCAGTTGTGGCAGAGTTCTTTGAAGGAGACGAGCGGGTGTCCGTTATGGGAATTCAGGCGGCGAGCGTAGGTGCAGGTATGGTTGTTGTAACAACCGTCGGAGGAATGCTGGGTGCCGGAGGATTTAAAAATGCATATCTAATCAATGTGATCGGCTTTATTTCTCTGATATTGATTGCATGCTGCCTTCCGGATACCGGAAAAGCGCAGGCTTCCGGCTCGGAAAAAATTCAGCTGAACAAAGAAGTTTTTAAGATCTCATTTCTGGGAATGCTTGAATTTTTATTCCTGATTACATTTACAACGAATATAGCCATGCATCTGAGCGGAAATCTGGCAGGAAATACAGCCGTTTCCGGAAATCTGACGGGCGTATTTTCCGGATCCCAGATTGTAATCGGATTAATCCTTGGTATGGTTACAAAGATTACGAAGAAGTATACACTTCCAGTGGCGATGTTAAGTTTCAGTATCGGTGGACTGTTACTGATCCTGTTTCCGTCGAACCTGATCATGCTGATGGCAGGAGCAGTGTTCTGTGGATTTTCTCAGGGCATCTTCATTCCACAGGCGATGGTGGATGTCGCAGGGGCTGTAAAACCAGTGGCAACAGCGATGGCATCTGCATGTTTTACCTGTGCAATGTGTTTCGGTCAGGTAATATCGCCAACGGTTCTGAATACCATCTCGAAGCTGGTATTCGGCGAAGTTTCCACTACGAATGTATACATCATTTCCGTGATTGGAATGACAGTAGTTGCAGTTATCACAATTATTATGAAAAGAAGAAAGGAAAATATATAAAATGAAAAAGACATTAGCACTTTGTACTCCAATTCCGGAGAAACAGATGGAGTATATCAAAGAACAGTGTGACATTACAATCTGCGGTGAGTTAAAACACGGAAAAGGAAATGTCACAGAAGAAATGACAAAAGAAGAATGTATGGGACATGAACTGGTTGTATTAGGAGACGAATATGCAGGCGCAGATACGATTAAGGCATGGGCAGAGTCTGGCATGAAGTTCATGGGAGTTGCCAAGGGAACACCCGCAACCGTAGATCACAATGCGATCAAAGAAGCAGGTCTGGAATTATCTTATACACCTGGAAGAAACCGTGTTGCAGTTGCAGAATTTACAATCGGACTTATGATCGCAGTTGCAAGAAAACTGACATTGAGTTGTACAGGATTATCCAAGGGAGAACATGTAGGAGAACCTATGGAAGACATTTATGACGTACCGGATGTAAAGAATGTTACATTTGGACCTCTGGATGAGAAGCATCCATTTGTAGATTACGGAATCGGATTTGAATTATACGGAAAGAAACTTGGTGTTGCAGGATATGGTGCGATCGGACGTGAAGTAGCCGTAAGAGCAAAAGCATTCGGAATGGAAATCCTTGCATATGATCCATACATGCCGGCAGAGAAGATCGAAGCAGACGGAGCAAGAGCTGTTGATCTGGACACTATGCTTGCAGAAAGCGACATGATCAGCATCCATCTTCCGGTTCTTCCATCTACAAAGGGGATTGTAAATAAAGACTGGTTCTCTAAGATGAAGCCAACTGCTTATGTGATCAACACAGCCAGAGCAGCCGTTATTGATCAGAAAGATTTCGTAGAAGCACTTATGAACAAGACAATCGCAGGTGCAGCTGTTGATGTGTACTGGAAAGAGCCGGTACCGGCAAATCATCCACTGTTATCTATGCGTAATGTAGTATGTACACCTCACATGGCAGGACTTACAACAGACGTAGATAACTGGTCAGGTACGATGATGGGAGAAGAGATTACTGCTTACCTGAAAGGTGAACCAAGAAAATATATATGGAAAGTAAAAAAATAAAAATCAGAAACAAGGAATAAAGGAAATGTAATGGGCTGTTCTTCAGCCCATTTTCAAAAGGAGGATCTATATGGGAGCCAAATGTTGTAAAGGAAAAGAAAAATACCCGCATTTGTTTTCGCCAATCAGAATCGGTAACATCCGATTAAAAAACCGTATTATCGCAGCACCGACAAGTCCTAGTATGATTACGACAGAAGGACACTTTACACCGGAAATGACTGCTTATTTGGAAGAGAAAGCTAAAGGAGGAGTTGCTGTTGTAACGTATGGGGAATCAATCGTACATTCTGCGACAGGAAAATCTCATAACAAACAGTTACAGTTAGATTCATTCGGAGTCAAACAGGGAATGGCACAGACTGCACGTGCGATCCACAATGCCGGAGCTTATGCCAATATCCAGCTGTCACACGGTGGAAAATACGGCGGACTCGTCAGCGTAGGCGGTGACCAGGATGGCTGTGAAGTTGCATATGGTCCAAGCCATGAGATGACACCAGCCGGGGAAGTACAGGAGATGCCGAAAGAGCTGATCCTGGAGATCGTGGAATCTTATAAGACAGGAGCAAAACTGTGCAAAGACTGTGGATTCGATATGGTACAGGTACATGCAGCACACGGATGGCTGTTCTCACAGTTCCTTTCACCTGTGATGAATCAGAGAACGGATGAATTCGGAGGCTCTCTTGAGAACCGTGCAAGATTCCTTATGATGGCACTGGATGCAGTCAGAGAAGGTGTCGGACCAAGATTTCCGATCGAGATTCGTATCTCAGGAGATGACCTGACAGATGTCGGACTGGGACTGGAAGACTGTGTAAAAGTTGCAAAAATGGTAGAGGATAAAGTAGATCTCTTTAATGTATCCTGTGGAAACCATGAAGATCCTGCCATGTTCTGTCGTACCCATCCATCCGCATTCTTCAAGCGTGGCGTGAATGTATATCTGGCAGCCGAGATCAAAAAAAATGTAAGCAAGCCGGTAGCCTGTGTCGGATCGTTAAATGACCCTGCACAGATGGAAGAGATCATTGCAACCGGACAGGCAGATATCGTAGAGATCGGAAGAGCACTGCTTGCAGACCCATATCTTGCCAAGAAAGCACTGGAAGGAAATGCAGAAGATATCACACCATGCCTGAGATGTTATGAATGTTTCGGAGAGACTTCCAAGAGTGAGACTGTAAAATGTACAGTAAATCCAACTATGGGACAGCAGTATCCGGAGAAGACAAGAAAGCAGACCGCAGACACGAAGAAGCGTGTCCTGATCGCAGGCGGAGGTCCGGCCGGAATGGAAGCAGCGATCACGGCAGCTTTAAGAGGCCACGATGTAACACTGGTAGAAAAGAGCGGCGAACTTGGCGGTAATCTGCATCCGGCAGGAGCGGCATATTTTAAAGAAGATATCCGTAAATTATGTAAGGTCCTGATCAGCCGTGTAGAAAAAGCAGGTGTGAAAGTAGTTCTGAATACAGAGGTCACACCGGAGTATGTAGAAACATTTGACCCGGATGCATTATTTGTGGCAATTGGATCGAATGAACTGCGCCCGCCGATTAAAGGTATGGATCTGCCACATGTGATAATGGCGATCGATGCAGAGCTTCATCCTGAAAAATTAGGAAAGAAAGTTGCAATCATGGGAGGCGGACTTGTCGGAGGAGAAGCTGCAGTATCCTTCCACCATGAAGGCAAAGAATGTTCGATCATTGAGATGAAGAGTAAGATTGCAGGAGAAGTGAATTCGTTCTACAGAGGAGGTCTGATGCCGGAGATCGAGAAAGCAGCCACATGCTATGCCGATACTAAGGTAAAAGAGATCGTTCCAGAGGGAGTACTTTGTGAGAAAGACGGAAAAGAATTCGTAATAGAAGCAGATTCTGTTGTATGTGCACTCGGATTCCGGGCACCATACGACAAAGTCGATGCATTATGCGATAAAGTGGATGAATATTATATCATCGGTGACTGCAAGAACGTCGGACAGATCTATCACGCAACCAATCAGGCTTATTACGCAGCAATGCGTCTGTAAAAAAGGAGGGAAAATGGATGGAGAAGCTGAATATTCTGCTTATCACCGGAATTGTAACAGATGAACACACTCCGCTTATGAACCCGATGATCCGCTATATGTTGGAATCAACAGAGAGATTTAAAGTTAAAATTACGGAGGAATTTACGGGGTGTACTGCTGAGACACTGAAAAAATACGATGCAGTATTTATTAATTATGATGGCAAGGAATCCATTGAGACACCGTTTGTGAACTGGGGAAAGACAGCAGAAGAGGCACTTTATGAATATGTAAAGAATGGCGGCGGATGTGTTCTCTTACATACTGCAATTATGAACCCTACAGGACGTGTACACGATGATGAATATGTAAAGCTTGTCGGATTCGATTTTGAACTGAAGGGGGCTGCCGGCGATATTAACGGCGTTCGTAAGAATCCGGCATTGGAGTATGTCATTCATACGCACCGGGATGCGCATGAAATCGTGGCTGTAAACCAGGAAAGCTGGATGACGGTTCAGGAAGACGTATTTGCGAATGCAAAACAGGTGGATCCGGACATTACGGTACTGGCATCGGTGAC
Organism: Dorea sp. BIOML-A1; assembly: GCF_009875615.1. Classification (NCBI taxonomy): domain Bacteria; kingdom Bacillati; phylum Bacillota; class Clostridia; order Lachnospirales; family Lachnospiraceae; genus Dorea; species Dorea sp. BIOML-A1. The sequence goes on along the minus strand of NZ_WWSA01000003.1, from coordinate 37,495 downwards.
AGACAGACTGGAAGACTATGATCTTAATAAGATGCAGGATCATGTGGCAGCCGTTTATAAAGGATTCGATATGAGCAAACTTCCGGGCATCAATGAGGAAGTACCGGTGGTATGGACACACAACTATGGAAAAGGACGTGTATTCGTATGCGCAATCTGCCATGGCCCGGACACGTTATGCCGTCCGAATATGACTTCTATGCTTTGTCGAGGTACCGAATGGGCTGCTTCAGGAGAAGTCACGATTCCATATCCAGATATTCAAGGTGAACGACGCAAGAATGCATGGCCGTTCTACAACAATATTACATGGTCTCAGATGGGTGAGATTAAAAAATGGTAACCTTTTAAAATTTTATTTTCTTTTGTGGGACAGGTATGGCTTTTGCTGTACCTGTTTTTTTGAGTTAAATTATATTGCCGTAATAAAGCGGAAATTATGAAATTGTCTTCTGCACAAGAAATATCTATACTGAATTTAACAAATAAAGCATGAACATTTGAAGCAGTGCTTCGTCCATGGAATAAAAATGCAATACAAGGAGGATACAGTGATGAACAGAGAGGAACTTTTAGCAAAAATTATTGAATTCGCAGCAATGGCATTCAACAAAGATGCAGCTACAATCAATGAGAACACAAATATCTCAGAAGAATTAGGGGTGGCATCTTCACAACGTGTAGCAATGAGTGCTTCCATTGAGAATGATTTCGATGTCATGATTCCGGTTGCAAGATTTGGAAAATTTGAAACTATCGGAGATCTTGTTGATTTTGTAATGGATGAGATGTAAGGAGGAAATTATGGTACACAATGTAAAACTTGGAAAAAATATGAGAAGTGTATCGATTGTTGGAATCGGTGCAACACCATTTTTTAATGGCGTACAGAATGAAACATACAAAGGACTTACGAACGGGGAACTCTTTGGACATGCTGCACTGGATGCAATGAAAGATGCTGGAGTAGAGCCAAGAGATGTGCAGTACTTCTTCCACGGATCTGCAAACCCGCACGTGCTGAACAACTGTATTACACCGAACCTTCAGGTGGCAGACTGGTTTGGAATGAGAGGAAAAGGATCATTATCTCATTCGGAAGGTTGCTGTACCGGTTACATTGCACTGGAGGAAGCAGTATTCGCAGTCGCCAGTGGAGCGTATGATGTTGTGCTTACAGGATGCAGCGAACAGGGAACAGGAATGCCAGATGGAAACACACCGGATCATATGCGTGTTCCACTTACTTCAGAAGTATTATTCCCGGATCTGGATTCCATCTTTGACCGTGCTTATGGAAGATACCTTGGAGGTGGTCCTGGTATGAACCATGATGACTGGATCAACTATTATGCAAAAGAAAATGGACTGACACCGGAACAGATTGATGACGTTCTTGCACATCAGGCATATCATTTCCGTCGTGCGGCAGAACTGTGCCCGAGAGCAATCCGACGTACACCATTTGACCAGATGGCAAAAGAGGCTGGATATGATGATGTATGGGAATATATGAGATCCAGTCATAACCCGAAGATGACACAGTACTTAAGAACTGCAAGTGATTCCTGTGTTGCTGACGGAGCTGCGGCATGTATCGTCGTTCCGACAGAGATTGCTCATAAGTTTACAGATAAGCCAATCGAAGTATTAGCAGTTGGAGCATCTGTACTGGATGCAATCGTTCCACATCTTGAAAAGAAAGCAACTGCAGAAGCAGCACGTCAGGTATTTGAGGCAACAGGTCTGACAGCTGACGATATGGATCTTGTTATGGTCAACGATTTTATCGGATCTTCTGCATTCCTTGCAGCTGAAGAGATTGGATATCTTCCGAAAGGAGAAGGATGGAAGTATGTTCTTGACGGAAGAATCGCTTATGATGGAGACAAACCAATGAATACGAACGGAGGAAGAACTTCTTACGGACATGCATTCGGTGCATCCGGAATGGCAGACGTCTTTGAAGCAGTTACTCAGATGCGTGGAGAAGCCGGAGAACGTCAGGTTAAGAAACTTCCGAAATATACCTTCCTTAGAGGATTTGGTGGAGCGCAGAACGTTCGTGCAATTATTTTGAAATCTAATTTTTAAGGAGGTATAAAGATGAGTCCAGAGAGAATGAAAACAGAAGAATTTTGGAATCCGGAACATATTGTTGAGAAGTTCTGGAATGGATTAAAAGATGGTGTGATATACGGAAGAAAATGTAAGGAATGTGGAGCAATCGAATTTCCTCCTCATCTTGCATGTAATAGCTGCGGATATCATGAAACAGAGTGGACAACACTGACCGGAAAGGGAGAGTTAAAAAGCTTTGTGTTCACAGGTGTTCTGAATGCAAGACTGGAACTGGAAGACCGTGGTCTGAAATATGTATGCGGTGAAGTCCAGTTAGATGAAGGACCTGCCATTAATGCTGTTATTCTTGGTGTAAACAAGAAGAAAGCAAGAGAGATTGATGGAAAACTTCCGGTACGTGTCCGCCCGGTATTTTACGATATGGGAAGATATACGACGTTATTTTTTGAATTAGATGAGTAATACAGGACAACAGTAACAGTATGGAGGAAAATTCCATGAACGTATTAGAACAGATTTATGCGAAAGCAAAAGAAAATCCACAGAAAGTGGCTTTTCCGGAGGCTTCGAATGAGAAAATGATGCAGGCCGCTTATGAAACTGGAAAAGAAGGATACATCATTCCGGTTCTTGTGGGGGAAGCAGAGAAACTGAAAGAACTTGCTGAAGAAAGAGGCTATGATCCATCGGTATTTAGTTTTGTAGATATTCATGATGAGACATACACAAATGATGTGATCAGAAGATATGTAGAACTTCCGGATACAATTTTTAAAGAGAAGGCAATTGGAAGACGTATGCAGGATCCACTGTATTATGCAATGGCAATGCAGAAAGTCGGCGATGCAGATGTTACATTTGCCGGAATCGATAACACAACTGGTGATGTACTGCTCGCAGGTCAGATGATCATTGGAATGAAGCCGGGAATCAGTACAATTTCAAGTATCGGACTGGCAGATATACCAGGATATGAAGGCAGTGAAGGCTCTCTTCTGGCTGTCGGTGACAGTGCAGTGTGTACAAACCCGGATGCTGAGCAGTTGGCAAGCATCGCAATATCAGCGTGTGACACGGTGCAGGAACTTCTTGGCTGGGAGCCGAGATGTGCGATGGTATGTTATTCTACACTTGGAAGTGGTCAGGGAGAACTGATTGATAAAGTGACGGAAGCTCTGAAAATTGCAAATGAACTTCGTCCGGAACTGGCAATTGATGGAGAGTTTCAATTAGATGCAGCTATCGTTCCGGCGGTAGCGGAAAAGAAAGTAAAGCGCGAAAGTAAAGTAGCCGGTAAAGCTAATATTCTGATCTGGCCTGATCTGAATGTTGGAAACACAGCAGTAAAGCTAATCCAACAGTTTGGTCATGCGAATGCATATGGACCGATGCTCCAGGGATTTAACAGTATTGTATGTGACTGCTCAAGAGGAGCACCGGTAAGTGAAATCAAAGGAAACGTTGTTATCTCGGCGGTACGTGCTGCTGAGAGCAAGAAACGAGTTTAACAGAAGGTTCAGGACCTTCGTAGCAAACAGATAAAATGTGCCCATGATTTAAGTTCGTTTGATAACATAAGATAGCCGGATCTGAACAGGAGACGGACAATGTACCTTGTACATTGGAAAACGTAAAAGAAAAATCTGTCAGATCCGTATCAACTCCAATTCCATATTTTTTAACGTAGGCTTCCTTCAATGTCCACAGGCGGTAAAACCATTCCCGATTCTCGGAAAGGTCTGCATTGTGGGACTGAAGGAAGTCTTTTTCAGATTCGGAGAGTGCACGGTCAACTAAGACATCCGGATAATATCCGGGAAATTCAGCATCGATCCCGATCGGACGGTCATGAAAGACGCAGGCAGCGAGCTGGTCACAGTGTGTAATGTTAAAACAAATTTCCGGGTGGTCTGGCAGGTATGGTTTGCCATTAGCGTCGGTTTTCAGGGCCTGTTCCAGTTCTTCCGGTGAAAAGGAAAGCTGGAAAAGATCCTGCAATCCCTGAAGCAGAAGCGTATGTCCAAGGTTGTGTTCCTGTGAGCTGATAGCGGAAATGGAGTCAGAAATAGGTGTATAATAAGCGTAATAGATAGTTGGCATAAGTGTTTCCTTTCTGATTTAGAAATCAAAATTCAAATAATACAACGATAAATCTTTTGTATATTATAACCCGTCGGAGAAAGAAAATATAGTGAAATCAGGTGAAAGAGTATGATCTTAAAAAGAGAGTTTGGAGAATTATATTATGAAGTTCGCGGAGAGGGAAAGCCTCTTCTTCTTATACATGGTGTGATTGTGGATGCAAGTCTGTATGAACAGACGGCAGAGATATTATCCAGGTATTATAAAGTGATCTGTTATGATCGGAGAGGATATTCCAGAAGTAAATGTAAAAAAACTCCGGAATTTCGCATGGAAGATCAGGTAAAGGACATTTTGGATATTCTAAACGAGTTGAAAATAGATCGGATCATTGTAACAGGTGCAAGTGCCGGAGCGGTAGTGGGACAATATTTTTTACAGAAATATCCAGAAAAAGTAGAATATTTACTCATGTATGAACCTGCGATGTTAGGAAACATGATGCAGGAAGAGGAGACATTTAAAAACTGGGCAGAAGAAACAGAAGAATTGATCAGAAAGCGAAAGTATAATATGGCATTACTGCGTTTTTCTAAACATATAGGGTATCAGGATCCAAGAAGTCCTCAAAAGTCAGAAGAGGTATCGTTGCGGGAACTGGATAATGTAGAGTATGCATTCAATAAAGAGATTCCTGTACTTTTAAGATATTATCCAGATATAGATAAGATGAACCAACATGCTGATAAGATTACGATTGCAGCAGGAGAAAAGAGCGAAGATTCTGTGTATGTGCAGGCAGCAATCCGGCTGGCCGCGCAAATAGGAAAGAAGGTTGTCTATTACCCGGGAGGGCATAATCTTCCGTATGATCTTCCGTTAGAGTTTGCAATTTGTGTAATAGGGACACTTGCTATAGTGAAAAAATAATCTTTCTTTTTATTTCCGTTTATATATGGCAAATATGCTTTTGTGACAAATACAGAAGTCTGCTATCGTTAAATCAACATAGAAAAGATAGGCGGAGGGTTTTTTTAGATGTCAAAAGTAGAAAGTTATTTGTTGGGCATGGATTGCGGAACAACGAACTTAAAAGCAATTATATTAGGAGAAGATGGAACAGTTGTTGCGGAGGCAAGCAGACCAAGTACCTTTATGGATCTGAAGTCTGATATGCGGGAACAGGATGCAAATGAATGGTGGAGTAATACAGTAGAGATTTTCAAAAGCCTTGTAGAACAGGCGGGACATGATATTGTAAAGAGAATCAGAGGTATTTCCATCAGTTCACATACAGTTACCATGCTTCCGGTGGATGCAGAGGGAAATCCCCTGAGAAATGGGATTACATGTCAGGACAGCCGTTCTATAGAGGAATTGCATTATATTGTAGAGACAATAGGTTATGACAGGTTTGTGAAAATTGTAGGTGGACGGCCTGCAGTTGCATTTCTTCCAAATAAGATTCTATGGTTTAAAAAGCATGAACCGGAATTATTTGCAAAGACAGTGTGTTTCCTTCAGGCAAGTTCCTTTATTAATTACAAGCTGACTGCGAAGATGACGATGGATATCGATCAAGCGACCAGAACACAGTGCATGGATATCAGCACGATGGAATGGTCCAAAGAGATAGGGGATGTTATTGGAGTGGATTTGGATGCAATGCTTCCAAAGCCGAGACTGGTAGATGAAATCATCGGATTTGTAACAGAAGAAGCGGCAGAAGAAACAGGACTGGAAGAAGGGATACCGGTCATTGCAGGCTGCAGTGATGCCATGGCATCAATGCATGCAACAGGCATGAGCCGTCTCGGAGAAGCAGGAGAATCGTCAGGAACCACATCACTTGTATTTGTGGGAAGTGATACGAAGAGTGCACCAGATATTCCGGTTGTCACAAAGCCATGTACTATTGATGGAATGCCATGGATCTTTGATGCACCGATCCAAGCAACTGGTGCATCATTAAAATGGTTTATTGAAAAAATGGCAGCAGAAGAAGTTGCATATGCAAAAGAGCATGATCTTAATATCTATACTTATCTGAATGAACTTGCTCTGGAATCAAAGCCGGGGGCCGGCGGCTTATTCTTCTTCCCATATCTGCTGGGAGAACGGGCACCGCTCTGGAATGAGTATGCAAGAGGTATGTTCATTGGAATGGGCATGGATATGAAGAGAAGCGATCTGGTCCGTGCGGTATTTGAAGGAACGGCTTTTGCACTCAGACATGTCATGGAGACGGTGAAAGAAGCCGGAGCGACAGCAGAATTGCTGCGTATCTGCGGAGGCGGAGCCAAGAGCCGTACATGGTGTCAGATTAAAGCTTCTATGTTGAATATGCCGGTATATGTGATGGATGACAAGTCGGGAGACGTTCCGGTAGGAGATGCACTAATCGTCGGACATAAGCTGGGTGTGTTCCCAGAACTTACAAAAGCAGCTGAGAAGATCGTAAAAGTCAACGAGATTATCGAACCTGTTGAAGAATGGGTAGAAGCCTATGACAAACTGTACCCATACTATGTAGAAATGTATAAGCATCTGGATACAGATCTGAAATCTCTGAAAAATACAGTCGATCAATTATAATAATGTGAAAATAAAACTGCCGGTATAGAAAAAGTGTACCGGCAGTTTATATGTCTTAAGTATTCTTAACTATGCGCCACACTTTACTCACTGTAAAATCAAAAATGCAACAAATTTCGTAAAAAAATATCACCAAAATTTAGACTGTATTCCAAACATTTATTTTAACAAAATTACCTCTTTCCTTTTTGCCTGTTATAGAGTATCATATTACTTGCACAACATCTTGTGCAGAAAAGATGTTAAAAAAACAATATTTAGTAGTATTTGAGGGTGAGCACATACTACATCGGCAATAAAAATAAGAGAGGGATAGACATGAACGCAGAAATAAAGACGAACGTAATTAAGAGAAACGGCGAAGAGGTAGCCTTCGACCTGGAGAAGATCATTAATGCGATCAAGGGTGCAAACAAGGACGTCGACAAACTGCATCGGATGAATGAATATCAGATCATGGCAGTGGCGGACAACGTTGCAAAGAAAATTGAGGAATCCACTCATGCTGTCAATGTAGAAGATATACAGGATATGGTAGAGACCGGAATTATGGAACTGCGCGGCTATGAAGTCGCACAGAAATATGTGCGCTATCGTTATAAAAGAGAACTGATGAGAAAGACGAATACAACAGATAACGGAATTCTTGCACTTCTGGAGCATATGAATGAAGAGGTGAATCAGGAGAACTCTAACAAGAATCCTGTGATCAACTCTACACAGCGTGATTATATGGCCGGAGAAGTAAGTAAGGACTTGTCAAGACGTGTCCTTCTTCCGGAAGAGGTTGTACGTGCGCATGAAGCGGGAATCATTCATTTCCATGATTCCGACTATTTCGCACAGAAAGAGCATAACTGTGACCTGATCAATCTTCAGGATATGCTTCAGAATGGAACTGTCATTAGTGAGACCATGATCGAGAAGCCGCACAGCTTCTTTACAGCATGTAATGTAACGACACAGATCGTTGCACAGGTAGCAAGTAACCAGTACGGCGGACAGTCATTTACACTGGCACATCTGGCACCGTTTGTCGATATCAGCCGTAAGAAGATCCGCAGAAATGTAATCGCAGAGCGTGAAGAATGCGGAGAAGCTTTAGATGAGACAATTATCAATAAGGTGACAGAGCGCCGTTTAAGAGAAGAAGTAAAGAGTGGTATCCAGACAATTCAGTATCAGCTTATCACATTAATGACATGTAACGGTCAGGCACCATTTGTGACGATGTTCATGTATCTGGATGAGGTAGAAGAAGGCAGAACCCGTGATGACCTGGCTATGATCATTGAAGAAGTGATGATTCAGAGAATGCAGGGAGTAAAGAATGAAAAAGGTGTATGGATCACACCGGCATTCCCGAAACTGATCTATGTACTGGATGAGGATAATATTACAGAAGATTCCAAATACTGGCATCTGACAGAACTGGCAGCAAAATGTACCGCAAAACGTATGGTACCGGACTACATCTCAGCCAAAATCATGAAAGAGATGAAGAATGGAGAAGTATATCCTTGTATGGGCTGCCGTTCATTCCTTACTGTAGAAGACAGCCAGAGAAATCCGGACGGAAGCCATAAGTTCTATGGACGTTTTAACCAGGGAGTTGTAACGATCAACTTAGTTGATGTTGCATGTTCATCAGAAGGAGATATGGAGAAATTCTGGAAGATCCTGGATGAGCGTCTGGAATTATGTCACAGAGCACTGAGATGCAGACATGAACGTCTCCAGGGAACGGTTTCCGATGTTGCTCCGATTCTGTGGCAGAACGGTGCACTTGCAAGACTGAAGAAGGGTGAGACGATCGATAAATTATTATTTAATGGTTACTCCACTATTTCGCTTGGATATGCAGGACTTTATGAGATGTGTGTACGTATGCTTGGCAAATCACATACCGATCCCGCAGCAAGACCATTTGCAATGCAGGTAATGCAGAAGTTAAATGATAAATGTGAAGAGTGGAAAAAAGCAGAGAACATCAGCTATTCTGTATACGGAACACCGATGGAATCTACCACATACAAATTTGCAAAATGTCTGCAGAAGCGTTTTGGAATCATCAAGGGTGTAACAGATAAGAATTATATTACGAACAGCTATCATGTACATGTATCAGAGAAGATTGATGCATTCAAGAAGCTGAAGTTCGAAGCCGATTTCCAGAAGCTTTCACCGGGTGGAGCAATCAGTTACATCGAAGTACCGAATATGCAGAACAATATTCCGGCAGTACTTTCTGTTATGCAGTATATTTACAATAACATTATGTATGCAGAGCTGAATACAAAGAGTGATTACTGTGAATGCTGTGGTTATGACGGAGAGATCCAGATCAAGGAAGATGAAACAGGAAAGCTGATCTGGGAATGCCCGAATTGTGGTAACCAGAATCAGGATAAGTTATTCGTGGCAAGAAGAACCTGTGGATATATCGGAACACAGTTCTGGAATCAGGGACGTACGCAGGAAATCAAGGACAGAGTATTGCATCTGTAACATAAATGAAGATATGTCCAGGTTATATTAACTTGTGATGTTGATAAAGATTATAGCAGGAGTATATCGAAAGATATGCTCCTTTTCTAATTTGTCTATTCTTCGTGTTTAAACATGAATCAAAATAGTATATAATTAATAAATAGCAAATGACGCAAGGGGAAATATAAGAATGGATAAGAAAAAAATGATTGGTGATATCGTGACCAGCATAACCGATAAGGAATTAAAAAAAGACTATTTTTATAATGCGGTGCCACTTGCAGTGATTCTTGGAAAGGATGCTAAAGAAGGGACATTATGGGCAGCATTTGCAAGTTATGCACCGGGATGTAAGATGATAGAAGTTGCAGCTATATGTGATAATACCATACTTGGAAGCGGTAAGAAGGGGATTCTTTTCAGTACAGAAGGAATCTATGGATCTATGTTTAACAAGAATAGGAAACAGGGACCGATAGCCATGCCGATAAAATATGAAGAACTGGATAGTGCCAGACCGAGTCCGAGAGATAAATCAGAGGTAGAACTGGTATTTAAAGGTGGAAGAGTAGAAAAAATATATGTTTATACCTATACGGGATTTGTTATTACTGCATTGAACCGTATCTTAGAAGAACTGAAAAGAGAAAAAGAACGGGAAAAAGAAGAAAAAATCCGCAAAATACAGCAGGAAAAACAACTATATACAGAAACCATATATGAAACGACGAAAAATCCATCGAATGGAATCCGGACCAGTTTTTATGGGATAAGATTTGTGATTGATTTCATGGAGGAAAAAGAGTGTGGGCATCGCAAGTATAAACTAATGGAGGTTATTGAAGAAGAAGATAATCAAATCAGTAATGTACTTGTAGGATGGGATGACAGGGAAGAAAATCCCGTGTACACGACTACCTATTTCTCATATACTCCAAGAGAGGGCTTCATAGATGTGTACAGGCTGAGAGATGAGCTGAAAATGCTGAAACTGGAGTTTGCCTTCCATTATCCGGAGCAGCAGGAAGCATGGAAAACACTGGAAAATGACGAATTCATGTGGGCGATAGGTGAAAATTATCAATACGTGAGAATGGAAGAGAATGTAGAATATCCGATCATTGAGGTAATACATTCCAGAGAGGAATAAAAGGAGACTTTACAAATCATGAATTACGGAAATATAAAAGAATGCGACATCGCAGACGGACCGGGCGTCAGAGTCAGCCTGTTTGTATCCGGCTGCAGGCATCACTGCAAGGGATGTTTTAATGAGGAGACCTGGAATTTCAACTATGGACAGCCATACACAGAAGAGACGGAAGCGGAAATATTGAATTCGCTGGATTCTAACTTCATTCAAGGATTCACTTTGCTCGGAGGGGAACCGTTCGAGCCGGAGAATCAGGTGGAACTGGTAAAGCTTTTAAAGAAAGTAAGAGAAACATATCCAAAGAAAGATATCTGGTGTTACAGTGGGTATCTTTTTGACCGCGATATGATCCCAGGAGGCTGTGTGCATACGAATGTAACTGACGAAATGCTGTCTTATATTGATGTGCTGGTAGACGGGGAATTTAAGGAAGCATTAAAGGATGTGACACTGGTGTTCCGGGGAAGCCAGAATCAGAGGATTATTAATGTGAAAGAAAGTAAGAAACAAGGAAAAGTTGTACTTGAAGATTATTGATACTGGTGATGAGAATATAAAGTATCATGCAATGAAAAATATTATATATAGAAGAAAGATCATGAAGATGTATTATTGCTATGCAGGAAATAAAAAAGCAGGAGATTATTTCTCCTGCCAGATGCGTAACATCTTGATGATCTTTTCTTTTTCCGCAACTGAAAAACCACGGAATACATTGAGCACTTCGTCATTTAACTGGCGCTCTTTTTCATCCAGAGGAGGAAGATCTCTTCCCGCATCCAGAATCGTGTCCACGGATACGTTACAAAGCTTTGAGTAATAAAGAAGAACTCTTAAGTTAAGCTTAGCACGATTGTTCTCGACATTGCTGACGAAAGGAACAGTACAGTTCAGATCTTTTGCTACCTGTTCCTGAGTGATACCGCGTTCACTTCTTAATTGTTTCATTTTTAATCCGACTTTTGAAAAATCTACTTCGTTCATTGCTGGGCTCCTTTGAATTGTAATGTATAACGATATTATATAAGTATATATTATTATAAATCTTGCCAATAATCAATACAGAAAAATTTACTTTTCCTTAAAAAAATAGTATAATTAAAATAACTTATACAAAAGACAGGATGATAAGACTAAAAAGGAGGCAAAAAATATGTTGACATGTATTTATGTAGTTGAGAAGATTGATGGTGACTATGCGGAACTGAGACGTGTGGATGCGCTTGCACAGGATCAGGAAGAAAACAAGGTGATGGCAAGAGCACTACTTCCGGCTGATATTATGGAAGGAAACAAAATTCTATATGAGAATTTACAGTACCGTCTGATCACAGAGTAAGATCAGAGCGGATATATCAATTTTGAATGTGCGTACATATAAAATTGAGATATACAACAAAATAATGAAAAGTAAGAAGTGTAACAGCATAAAAGCGGTTACACTTTTTTTGCGCCCAAAACAATAGACAATCTTGAAAAAATGTCGTATTTCACAAAGAAAACGAGAGGATTTTCTCAAGAAGAAAATCGAAGAAATCGCTGTTTTGTAGAAAAAGAAGGGAATTGAAAAATAAAAATTGTGCATTTTCCTTGTGAAAAAATAAATGGAAATTGGAACTACCATTTCGGCGTGGAAATTTGATGAGAAAAATAAAAAAATTAAGAGAAATAAAAGTAAAAATACACAAAAAAATAATGAAAAATTATGCAAAATAGACAGTGGACAAAACGATTGACATTTTCAAAAAATAGCAGTAAACTAGCAAAAAAATTATGAAGGAAGGGGATAGTACGGAAAAGCTTGTTGAAAGCCTTGTAGAAGAACTTAACTGTGAAACCGTATTTACCATCCCGGTATTTGGAGGAATCGCTGTTGACGAAGGTGTTGTTGTAACTTGGATCATTATGGCGGTTCTTACTATTCTAAGTATAGTATTCGTAAGGAATCTAAGCGTAGAGAAACCGGGAAAGGTACAGCTTATGCTGGAATCAGTAATTGGCTGGGCACAGGATTTCTTTGAAGGTATTATAGGAAAAGAAAACAGGGGATATATTCCATATCTGATGACGGTAGCGCTTTATCTTGCAATATCAAATGTCATCGGGCTGTTAGGATTTAAGCCTCCGACAAAGGACATGAACGTAACAATCGCACTTGCCGTTATGAGTATGTTCGTGATCGAGTGGTCCGGTATCCATAGAAATGGTCTGGTTCACTGGTGCAAACATTTTGCAAAGCCAGTGCCGATCGTAGCACCAATCATGATACTGGAGATCGTAATCCGCCCACTGTCGCTTTGTATGCGACTGTTTGGTAATATGTTAGGCGGGTTTGTAGTCATGGAACTGATCAAACAGGTCGTTCCTTTAATTGTGCCGATACCGTTTAGTTTTTATTTTGATATATTTGACGGATTATTACAGGCATATGTATTCGTATTCTTAACTGCATTATTTATGACAGAAGAGATGGAATAAGGCGAATCAGACATTTACAACATTTAGTATAAGAAAACGTAAGACAAGAAAAGGAGAACAAATTATGAGTGGAACAATTATCGCAATTGGAGCAGGTATCGCAGTACTTACAGGTATCGGAGCCGGTGTTGGTATCGGAATCGCAACAAGCAAAGCAGTAGACGCTATCGCAAGACAGCCGGAAGCAGACGGAAAGATCAGAACATCCCTGATCCTTGGTTGTGCACTTGCAGAGGCAACCGCTATTTACGGTTTCATTATCGCACTTCTGATCGTCCTTCTTTTGAAATAATGTTTGCTGACGATAACAGATTAAAAGAAGGGAAAGGCAGGTAGAGATATATGCTGAGAATAGATTTTAATCTGGTACTGACGATCATCAACCTGATCGTTCTGTATCTGATTCTCAGAAAATTCCTGTTTCGCCCGGTCATGGACATTATGGAAAAGCGGGAAAAGATGATTGCAGACGGAATCAGCCACGCAAATGAGGAGCAGGATAAAGCACATGCTCTGAAAAAACAGTATGAAGATGCACTGAATGGAGCAAAAGAAGAATCCACAAAGATGATCGAACAGGCGAAACTGGATGCAAAACAGGAATACAACCAGATCCTGAATGAGGCTAACGAAAAAGCAGACAAGGTTATGAAGACAGCAAGAGAAAGCCTGAATCAGGAAAGAGAACAGGCCTTTGATGATATGAAGGCACAGGTTGCAGGACTGGCAATGGATGCTGCGAAGAAGATCTTACTTGAGAATGCTGACAACATAAGCGGCGCGGATGCATATGACCAGTTTTTGAAAGATGCAGGTGATTCCCATGACAGCGAAGAATAGAAAAGAAGCAGAGCCGGTATTCTGCCAGGTGGCAGCCCTCCGGTATGCAAAAGTTCTGAATGAACTTGGTATTTCGAAAGAAGCTGTCCTGGAGGCAGAAAATATTTTCGGAAAATCACAGGAATTAAAGGCAGCACTGGTTAATCCGGTGATCACAAAAGAGACAAAACACAATATCATTGATAAAGTATTTTCGGAAGAAATGAGAACATTTCTGAAAGTTGTCTGCGATCATGAAAAGATGACGATCGCAGAACAGATCTTTGCGGCATACGAAGAATTACAGAATCAGGCAGCAGGAGTTAAGACAGTCTATCTTCGTTATACAGCGCTTCCAAGTGAAGAACAAAAGAAGCAGATGGGTGACTTTATCAAGAAGAAATACGGTGCCGGAGACATCAAATGGGTTATGGCAGAAGACAAGGCACTGATCGGCGGATTTATCCTGCAGGTTGACGGAAAAGAATATGACTACAGTGTGCAGGGCCGTCTGAACCGTTTACAGCGGAAATTAACAAATTAACATGGAGGTGAAGGAATTGAGTGCAATCAGCTCAGATGAAATTATCTCTATATTAAAAGAAGAGATAAAGAATTATGACGTAATAAGCAGAGATCAGGAAGTTGGTACTGTCATCTCTGTTGGTGATGGAATCGCCTCCGTATACGGAATCGACCACGCAATGTATGGCGAGATCGTCACATTGGAGACAGGTCTTAAGGGCATGGTACAGGACATCAAGGAAAACGAGATCAGTTGTATCCTGTTCGGAGATGATTCAGAGATTAAACAGGGCACAAAAGTGTGCCGTACAGGTAAAAAAGCAGGTATTCCGGTAGGAGAGGGTTATATCGGAAGGATCGTAGATGCTCTTGGAGCACCGATCGACGGAAAGGGTGAGATCAAAGCCGACGGATACCGTCCGGTAGAGAATGAGGCACCTGGAATCGTTGAACGTAAGTCGGTAAGCGTTCCGCTTGAAACAGGTATCCTTTCTATTGATTCCATGTTCCCGATCGGACGTGGACAGAGAGAGTTGATCATCGGTGACAGACAGACCGGTAAGACATCTATTGCAACCGATACGATCATCAACCAGAAAGGAAAAGATGTCATCTGTATCTATGTAGCCATTGGACAGAAAGCATCAACCGTAGCAAGACTTGTAAATGACTTAAAAGCACATGACGCACTGGATTACACCACAGTATTCTGCTCAACAGCCAGTGAGTGTGCACCACTTCAGTATATTGTACCGTATTCGGCAACAGCACTTGCGGAGTATTTCATGTATCAGGGAAAAGATGTATTGATCGTATATGATGATCTTTCCAAACATGCGGTAGCTTACCGTGCCATTTCTCTGTTACTTGGACGTTCACCTGGACGAGAAGCTTATCCTGGTGATGTATTCTACTTACATTCAAGACTGCTTGAACGAAGCAGCCGATTAAGCGAGGAAGCAGGCGGTGGTTCTATCACAGCACTTCCGATCATTGAGACACAGGCAGGAGATGTATCTGCATACATTCCTACGAACGTTATTTCTATCACAGACGGACAGATCTTCTTAGAGAGTGACCTGTTCAATGCCGGTATGCGTCCGGCCGTTAACGTTGGTCTTTCTGTATCCCGTGTAGGTGGAGCCGCACAGACAAAGGCAATGAAGAAAGCCAGTGGTAGTGTCCGTATCGACCTGGCACAGGCAAGAGAGATGGAATCATTTACCCAGTTCAGTTCAGACCTTGACGATGCAACAAAGAATCAGCTGAAATACGGAAGCTGTCTGACAGAACTTTTGAAACAGCCTTTGGGACGTCCGTTAAGTCTTCATGAGCAGGTGATTACACTTTGTGTCGCTACGAATAAAATGATGCTTGATATTGACACAAAGAAGATCAAAGAATTCCAGATGGATATGCTTGCATTCTTCGACAGAGAACATAAAGAAATCGGCAAAGCAATCGATGAGAAGAAAGTTCTGGATGATGAACTGAAAGAGCAGATTCTTGCAGCAGCAAAGGAATTCAAGGAAAGAAGATAAGCGGGTGTAGCTATGGCAAATGCAAAAGAGATTAAGGAAAGAATGGCCAGCATCGAAGAAACGAGAAAGATAACAAATGCCATGTATCTGATCTCTTCTTCGAAGATGAAACAGGCCAAGAAAAAGCTTGCTGACACAGAACCTTTCTTCTATGCCATGCAGGCAGAGATCGCCAGAATTTTGCGGCATGTGCCGGATATGCACAGCCAGTTCTTTGATGGCCGTGAGAGTATCCCGGCTGAGGAAAGAAAGATTGGCTATATCGTTGTAACTGCTGATAAAGGACTTGCCGGGGCATATAATCATAACGTGATCAAGGCAACGGAAGAACTGTTAAAGAAACCGGGAAAGCATAAATTATTCGTACTTGGAGAAGCCGGAAGACAGTACTTTGCCAAGAGAGAAGGAATTGAGATGGATACTCAGTTCCGTTATACCGTCCAGAATCCAACATTACACAGATCGAGAGTCATTTCTTCGGAGATGGTAGAACAGTTCAGGAATGGAGATCTGGACGAGATCCACATCATATACACACGTATGATCAATGCTATGACAGCGGAGACCGAGGAACAGAAGCTCCTTCCTATGAAGAAGACGACCTTCCTTCCGGAAGATATGCCGGCTCTTGTCGGAACCGGACTGTATCAGGAAGATATGGTGTTCTGGCCATCCACGCACAGTGTGATGGCGAACATTGTTCCGAACTACATCAACGGTATCGTATATGGATGCCTGGTAGAGGCCTACTGCAGTGAGCATAATGCCAGAATGCAGGCAATGCAGAATGCAACAGACAGTGCAACAGATATGCTGAACGAATTAAATATTACTTATAACCGTGTCCGCCAGGCAGACATCACACAGGAATTGACAGAGATCATCGGCGGAGCCAATGCGCAGAAACGGAAGTAAGATACAAAGTTCGCAAATGGCGGAACTGTATACAGAACAAATAATAACCACGAAATAATAAAAAAGAAAGTGGGCAGCAGTAATATGACAAAAGGAAGAATCGTACAGGTCATGGGACCTGTCGTAGACGTAGAATTTAATAGTAGAGAAGAACTTCCATTTATCAAAGATGCCCTGGAAGTAGACAATGGCGGAAAACGCTGTGTCATGGAAGTTGCCCAGCATGTAGGTAACAACATTGCACGTTGTATCATGCTGGCTTCCAGTGAAGGTCTGCAGAAGGGAATGGAAGTTACCGCTACCGGAGCTGGTATCAAAGTGCCGGTAGGTGAGAAGACTCTGGGACGTCTGTTCAATGTACTTGGAGAGACGATCGATAACGGAGAACCAATTAAAGACAGCGAAGAATGGGTTATCCACAGAAAAGCACCAAGCTTTGAAGAACAGAGCCCGGCTGTCGAAGTATTAGAGACAGGAATCAAGGTCATTGACCTTCTGACACCTTATGCGAAAGGTGGTAAGATCGGTCTGTTCGGTGGTGCCGGTGTAGGTAAGACCGTACTGATCCAGGAGCTGATCCATAACATCGCAACAGAACATGGTGGATATTCCATCTTCACCGGTGTCGGAGAGCGTTCCCGTGAAGGTAATGACTTATGGACAGAGATGAGAGAATCAGGTGTACTTGATAAGACAGCTTTGGTATTCGGACAGATGAATGAACCACCTGGATCTCGTATGCGTGTCGCTGAGACAGGACTTACAATGGCAGAATATTTCCGTGATGTAGAGCACCAGAATGTGCTTCTCTTCATCGATAATATCTTCCGTTTCGTACAGGCTGGTTCGGAAGTATCCGCACTTCTCGGACGTATGCCGTCAGCCGTAGGTTATCAGCCGACACTGGCAAACGAAATGGGTGCCCTTCAGGAACGTATCGCTTCTACAAAGAACGGATCCGTAACATCTGTGCAGGCCGTATATGTACCAGCCGATGACTTGACGGACCCGGCTCCTGCAACAACATTCTCGCATTTGGATGCAACAACCGTACTTTCCAGAAAGATCGTTGAACAGGGTATCTACCCGGCTGTAGATCCACTGGATTCGACATCCCGTATCCTGGAGCCTGCAGTTGTAGGTGAAGAACATTACCAGGTAGCACGTAAGGTACAGGAGATCCTTCAGAAATACAAAGAATTACAGGACATCATTGCAATCCTTGGTATGGAAGAATTATCCGAGGAGGATAAGCTGACAGTAGCCCGTGCAAGAAAGATCCAGAAATTCCTGTCACAGCCATTCTCAGTGGCTGAGACATTTACCGGTGTTCCTGGAAAATATGTTCCACTGAAAGAGACTGTTCGTGGATTCAAAGCGATCATTGACGGAGAGATGGATGAATATCCGGAAAATGCATTCTTCAATGTGGGTACGATCGAAGACGTGATCGCGAAGGCGAAGGCAGAAGGAGTGGCTTAGTATGAGCACATTTTCATTGAAAATTATATCCACGGATAAGGTCTTCTACGATGGCAAATGTGAATATCTGGTGATTCCGACTATAGACGGGGAAAAAGGTATTCTGGCTCATCATGAGAACATGGTCATTGCAGTGGAGATCGGAGAACTGCGTTTCCGTAAGCCGGACGGCGAGTGGGTAACAGCAGTTGTATCCAAAGGATTTGCAGAGATCGTGAATAACCGTGCTTCTGTACTGGTCAATACGGCAGAGCGTCCGGAAGACATCGATGTGAAGCGTGCAGAGGAAGCAAAGGAACGAGCCGAAGAGCAGCTTCGTCAGAAGCAGAGCATTCAGGAGTATTATCTGTCACAGGCTTCTATGGCCCGTGCAATGACAAGACTGAAAGCGTCCAGAAACAGACGCGGGGATATCTGATCTGAGAAATTAATAAAAGCTATGATAAAAAGAGCTGTCGTTTTACGAAATGTATTCGTGAAAACGACAGCTCTTTTTGTGGTGATTTATCTTGTATGCCGCCTGTAGCTTGCAGGCGTCTCTTCATATTTTTCCTGGAATAATTTATAAAAATATCCCTTGTTATGATATCCTACAGAATCAGCAATTTCCTCAATACTCTTATCGGTCGATACAAGCAGATGCTCTGCACGCTCGAGACGGATCTGCTGGAGATAAGCGGAATAGGTAAGCCCGGTCTTACGCTTGATCAGGCGGTTGAAGTAATCTTCCTGATAGTGGAATTCATTTACCAGATCCTGAATGGTGATATCTCTAAAATGTGCCCGGATATAATCTGAGATCTCTTCGAATACGATCCAGTTCATCGTCTGCTTCTGCTCTTTGGAAAGAGAAAAATCATACTGCGTACTTAAGATCCTGAATATGCGGAATAACAGACCTTTTGTGATGTATCGTGATCCGCTGTCCGGCGAATAAGATTCTCTCAAAAGCAATAAAAGACTGTCGTCCAGAGCTTCACTTGCTCCGGCTGATGGACGGAAATGCAGGAATTGCTGGACATCCTTTTGCTTTAATAAGGCAGACTGCAGGAAAGAAAGAATCTTCTGCGGGGTGCTGTTCTCGTTCATGATCTCCGTAAACATATCATTGGCGATTCCAAGAAAAAGAACCACTCCCGACTGGTCCGTCAGACAGTCCTGATGCAGGCAGTTCTTGTCGATCAGGCAGAGTTCTCCTTTTTGGAATACGACATCTTTATTCAGTATCCGCTGATGAAATTCCCCATCTACAACGTAAGAAAGCTCCAGATAATCATGCGTGTGAAGCTGCGTATATTCTCCATCCGAATAAGAATAATGGTAACAGAAATTCTCCGGGGAGGGCATCATTGTTGCATACAGATTACCAGGAGAATCAAAGTTCCAGCATAACAGGAAACTGCGGTCCTGACTGAGTAACGGATAAGTCTTAACTTCCTGGACGGACTTGGAATATTCCGGACAGACAAGTCTTGCGCCTAATTTATGGTTTTCCGGAAGAAGCCGGGCATCAGGTCCTGTGATCCGGCGGCAAAAATCGGATAAATTCATACAAATACCTCCTTGACATCTAGTATGATTATACCATAACAGAGGTCGGAATAGGTAACAATTTTTCCAAAAGTGCAGAGTTTAGAGATTGAGAAAGTAAGTTTGTATTTTTATAATAGAGACATAATAAAGCTGTAGACGAAACAGAAAATTTGAATGA
Source organism: Dorea sp. BIOML-A1 (assembly GCF_009875615.1). Classification (NCBI taxonomy): domain Bacteria; kingdom Bacillati; phylum Bacillota; class Clostridia; order Lachnospirales; family Lachnospiraceae; genus Dorea; species Dorea sp. BIOML-A1. The sequence goes on along the minus strand of NZ_WWSA01000003.1, from coordinate 17,622 downwards.
AAAGGAGTAAAAAATATGTTAAAAACAAAAAATTATCAGTTTTGGTTCTGTACAGGATCACAGGATCTTTATGGAGATGAGTGTCTTGCACACGTAGCAGAGCATTCAAAGATTATCGTAGATGCGTTAAATAAATCAGGAAACCTTCCATATGAAGTCGTATGGAAACCAACCATGATCACAAATGAAGTAATCAGAAAGACATTCAACGAAGCGAATACAGATGAGAACTGTGCCGGTGTTATCACATGGATGCATACATTCTCTCCTGCAAAATCATGGATCTTAGGATTACAGGAGTACAGAAAACCATTACTTCACTTACATACACAGTTCAACCGTGAAATTCCATATGACACTATCGACATGGATTTCATGAATGAGAACCAGGCAGCACATGGTGACAGAGAATATGGACACATTTTCAGCCGCTTGAATATGGAGCGTAAAGTTGTTGCAGGATATTGGGAAGATGAAGACGTTCAGAAACAGATCGGATCATGGATGCGTACAGCAGTTGGTGTTGTAGAAAGCAGCCACATCAGAGTTATGCGTGTAGCTGACAATATGAGAAACGTTGCTGTTACAGAAGGTGACAAAGTAGAAGCTCAGATTAAATTCGGATGGGAAGTAGATGCTTATCCTGTAAATGAGATCGTTGAAGCTGTAAATGCTGTATCTCAGGCAGATATTGATACATTAGTAGAAGAGTATTATGACAAATATGATATCCTTCTGGAAGGAAGAGATGAGAAAGAATTCCGTGAGCATGTAGCAGTGCAGGCTGGAATCGAACTTGGATTTGAAAGATTTTTGGACGAGAAGAACTATCAGGCAATCGTAACACACTTCGGAGATCTTGGTGGACTGAAACAGCTTCCGGGACTTGCAATCCAGAGACTGATGGAAAAAGGTTATGGATTTGGAGCAGAAGGTGACTGGAAGACAGCTGCTATGGTACGTGTTATGAAGATCATGACTCAGGGAATGAAGGATGCTAAGGGAACTTCATTCATGGAAGACTATACATACAACCTTGTACCAGGAAAAGAAGGCGTTCTGGAAGCTCATATGCTTGAGGTTTGCCCGACAATCGCAGATGGAAAGATCAGCATTAAAGAGCAGCCACTTAGCATGGGTGACAGAGAAGATCCGGCAAGACTTGTATTCACATCTAAGACCGGACCGGCTGTCGCAACATCTCTGATTGACCTCGGAGACAGATTCCGTCTGATCATCAACGATGTAGACTGCAAGAAGACAGAGAAACCTATGCCAAAACTCCCTGTAGCAACAGCATTCTGGACACCACAGCCGAACTTAAAGGTTGGAACAGAAGCATGGATTCTGGCAGGAGGAGCTCATCATACAGCATTCTCTTATGACTTAACAGCAGAGCAGATGGGTGACTGGGCAGCAAGCATGGGAATCGAAGCTGTATACATTGATAAGGATACAACAATCAGACAGTTCAAGAACGAACTCCTGTGGAACAGTGTTGCATTCCGGAAATAATTGAAATTATCACATAAGCAGTAACATTTCATTTTGCAGGGGATATCAAATAGATATTTCCCTGCAAAAATAGTATAATGGGTAGTATATAAAAAGAAAACTTATAAAAATAATATTAGGAGGAAGCGTACAATGAGTAACATAAAAGAAATCATTGAGAGCGGAAAAGCGTTTCTGGGAATCGAATTCGGTTCTACAAGAATTAAAGCGGTACTGATCGATGAGGAGCACAATCCAATTGCATCCGGAAGCCACACATGGGAGAACCGTTACGAGAACGGACTGTGGACTTACTCTTTGGATGATATCTGGACAGGTCTTCAGGACAGTTACCGTGACATGGCAGAAAATGTACAGAAAGAGTACGGAGTAACAATTAAAAAACTCGGAGCGATCGGATTCAGTGCCATGATGCACGGATATATGGCATTTGACAAAGAAGGAAAGCTTCTTGCACCATTCCAGACATGGAGAAACAGCAATACAGGAAAGGCTTCTGAAGTGCTGGTAGATTTGTTCCGGTACAACATACCACTGAGATGGAGTATCGCACATCTGTATCAGTGTATCCTGGATAAAGAAGAGCATGTAAAAGATATTGCATTTATGACAACGCTTGCGGGATATATCCACTGGCAGATGACAGGTGAGAAGGTTCTTGGTGTAGGTGATGCATCCGGAATGTTCCCAATTGATATGAATACAAAAGATTACGATGAAGAGATGATCCAAAAGTTCGATAAACTCATCGAAGGTGAGAACTATCCATGGAAAGTAAAAGAGATCCTTCCTAAAGTTCTGGTAGCAGGAGACGCAGCCGGTATTCTGACAGAAGAAGGAGCAAAGAAACTTGACCCTACAGGCAATCTGGAAGCAGGAATTCCACTTTGTCCTCCGGAAGGAGATGCAGGAACAGGTATGGTAGCTACAAACAGCGTAGCACAGCGTACAAGCAACATTTCCGCAGGTACTTCATTCTTTTCTATGGTTGTCCTTGAGAAGCCTCTGAAAGATTTGCATACAGAGATTGATATGGTTACAACACCTGACGGAAGTCTGGTTGCTATGGTGCATTCCAATAACGGAACCACGGACCTGAATGCATGGGTAAATCTGTTCAAAGAATTCGCAGATTCTATCGGAGCAGACGTGGATATGAACCAGATGTATGGAACACTTTATAATAAAGCACTGGAAGGCGATGCTGACTGCGGCGGAATCCTTTCTTACGGCAACTATGCAGGAGAGCCTATCACAAATGTAGAAAAAGGACGTCCGATGGTAGTAAGAACACCGGAGACAAAATTCACTCTGGCGAACTTCATGAGGTCTCATCTGTACACAGCACTTGGTGTTATCAAAGTCGGAATGGACATCTTAACAAAAGACGAAGGTGTAGAGATCGATACTGTTCTCGGTCATGGAGGACTCTTCAAGACAAAAGGTGTCGGACAGAAGATTTTGGCTGATGCGATCAACACACCGGTCGTAGTTATGGAGACAGCAGGAGAAGGCGGACCATGGGGAATGGCTATCCTGGCTGAGTACATGGTAAAACGTGCAGAAGGTGAGAAACTGGGAGATTATCTGAAGAATAAAGTATTCGGAAGCAATGCCGGAAGCAGAATTGATCCGGATCCGGAAGGCGTAGCAGGATACGAAGCATTTATGGAGACATATAAGAAGGGACTTGACGTAGAGCGTAGAGCTTGTGCTGATCTGTAAAAGCTGTCATATTGTGTAAAAGTAGAGGGGACACGGTGATGTCCCCGTATCTGTTATGATATAGAAGAGGTAAAGGAGATAAGAAAAATGCTGGAAGAATTGAAAAAAGAAGTATATGAAGCAAACATGCTTCTTCCAAAATATGATCTGGTAACATTTACATGGGGAAATGTAAGCGGGATTGACCGTGAAAAAGGACTTTTTGTCATCAAACCAAGCGGAGTCGATTATGACAAATTAACACCGGAAGACATGGTTGTTGTTGATCTTCAGGGAAACAAAGTAGAAGGAGACTTAAATCCATCTTCTGATACAGCGACACACGTAGAACTGTACAACAGATTCCCGAATATTGGCGGCGTTGTGCATACACATTCTCCATGGGCAACAAGCTGGGCTCAGGCAGGAAGAGGAATTCCTTGTTATGGAACTACACATGCAGATTATCTGTACGGAACAGTACCATGTGTAAGAAATCTTACAAAAGAAGAAATTGACGAAGCTTATGAGAAAAATACAGGTGTCCTGATCGCAGACAGATTCGATGAAGATGATCTGGATTATGTTGCAACACCTGCAGTACTCTGCAAGAATCACGGACCATTTACATGGGGCAAGGATGCTCACGAAGCAGTTCATAACGCAGTAGTATTAGAGGAAGTTGCCAAGATGGCAGCAAGATGCGAAATGATCAACCCGGACGTAAAACCTGCACCACAGGAATTACAGGATAAGCATTACTTCAGAAAACATGGAGCAAATGCTTATTATGGACAGCCAGGGAAATAAATGAATTGGTGTTAAAAAAGGATTACAAGAGACACTGCCAGTGATGACAGTGTCTCTTGTAGTCTTGGTATTCATTAGGTTTTATACTGTTGTGAACAGGTCGACAGACTGTCCGGTCATAACTGCCGGTGAATCTGCCAAAAGGTAGATGATTGCTTTTGCAACATCTTTTGAGCTTCCCATCGGGCAGCCGTCCTGTCCTACAGAGTGGTTGTAGACTCTCTGTCCCGGTGTGTCCACGATTCCAGGAGATACGGCATTGCATTTGATTCCGTATTCTTTGGTCTGGATAGCAGTTGTCTTGGTCATGGTTACGATACCGCCTTTTGCAACAGCGTATGCACCCATTTGAGATGCAATACGACCCATTCTTGAAGATACATTTACGATATCTCCTTTTCCTTGTTTTATCATTACAGGTACAACATTTTTAGTTACAAGGAATGGGATTCTCAAGTTTGTTTTGATGATCTGATCCCACTGTTCTTCTGACCATTCCCAGATCTTAATTGCCTGATGTTCGATATTTTTGTAGATCTCTTTTGGGTATCCGCCTGCATTGTTAACGAGAATATCAATTCTTCCGTATTTATCAACAACAGTTTTGACCATGTCGGCAACCTGTTCTCCGTCTGTAAGGTCTCTGGAAAGTGAGATTGCTGTTCCGCCGGCATCTTCGATCATTTTTACTGTTTCATCAAGATCAGACTGTGTTCTTGCTACTGTTACGACAGTGGCACCTTCAGCAGCGATAGCAAGTGCTGCGTCACGTCCGATTCCTTTTCCTGATCCTGTTACAATTGCGATTTTTCCTTCTAATTTACCCATGATATATATCCTCCAAAATTATATTTATACAAGCCTTGCTGTTTCATCAAAGAACTGAATGTCTGTAGCTTCGATGTAGCTGTCACCGATTTCATGAAGTAGTATGACGTTGAGATTACCGTTCAGATTCTTCTTGTCTAAGGCGATCGCTTCGGTTAATGTCCCAAGAGTGAGACCGCATTCAAAAGGAAGTCCGTAGGTTTTTAAAACCTGCTGGATACGGTCTGCAGTTCCTTTTGGTGTTAATCCTTTTTCCTCGGCAATCCTGGTAATCTGATACATGCCAATGGCAACGGCTTCGCCATGACTTTCCCGCTGATAATGGAAATGTTGTTCAATGGTGTGAGCCAGTGTGTGTCCGAAATTCAGTAACATACGCTCACCTGTGTCAAACTGATCATTTTCTACAACCATTCGTTTGATATCTACACAGCGTGTGATGATGGCAGGCAGTTCTTCTTTTAAATCTTCAAAAGAACTGTGTGATTCCAAGGTACTAAATAAATCCGCATCTTTGATGCAGCCGTATTTGATAACCTCTCCCATACCATCGTTGATAAATCGTTCCTTCAGCGTGTTAAGTACCAGTGGATCGATCAGCACCAGTGAAGGCTGATAGAATGCGCCGACCAGATTCTTGCCTTCCGGAAGGTCTACTGCGACTTTTCCACCGACAGAAGAATCAACCTGCGCCAACAGTGAAGTTGGGATCTGTACCAGTCTTACACCTCTTAGATAACTGGAAGCGGCAAATCCTGCAAGATCACCGATGACACCGCCGCCAAGAGCGATGACCAGATCACTTCTGGAAATCTTTGCTTCCAGCATGGCTTTGTAGACTGTCGGAAGTGTCTGGAAATCCTTGGTGGCTTCTCCGTGAGGGAGTACCAGATGATGGCATTCATAATCTGAATCCAGTGTACGGATCAGTGTATCTCCGTATAGAGGAAATACATTATCGTCCGAAATGATCATAATGCGTTTGCCATGATACATCTTACGGATATAGTTCCCTGACTGGGACAATATATTATTTTCAATATAAATAGGATAACTGTCTTTTCCCAGATTAACTGTAAGTTTCATTTTAAAGCTCCTGTAAACTATGAGGCTGCATACATTAGATGGATTTTCCGACTACATTTGCAATCTGTGCAACCTGTTTGAGTAATTCGTCGTATTTCTTAGGTTTTAATGACTGTGCTCCGTCGCAGAGTGCAGATTCGGGATCGTTGTGTACTTCTATCATCAGTCCGTCTGCTCCGGCGGCTATAGCAGCCATTGCCATGGAATCTACTAACCACCATTTTCCACCTGCATGACTTGGGTCAACGATGATTGGAAGATGTGTCAGTTTACGAAGTACAGGTATACTCTGAAGATCCAGAGTATTTCTTGTATAGCTTTCGAAAGTACGGATTCCACGTTCGCAGAGGATGACATTTTCATTACCGGATGCCATGATGTATTCTGCTGACATGATCCATTCTTCGTAAGTAGCATTCAGACCCCTTTTTAAGAGGATTGGACGATCAAGCTGCCCTAATTCTTTTAACAGGTCGAAGTTCTGCATATTACGTGCACCGATCTGGATAAGATCTACTTTTTCGTTAAATACATCAAGGTATTTGTCGGACATCAGTTCAGTTACGATCGGAAGACCGGTCTCTTCTTTAACTGCGGTTAAGATATCAAGACCTTCAAGCCCGAGTCCCTGGAATGAATAAGGGCTTGTTCTTGGCTTGAATGCACCTCCGCGGAGTAAGTTGGCTCCGGAAGCTTTTGCTGCCCGGGCAATTTCAAGAACCTGTTCGTATGATTCTACGGAACAAGGACCGGCGATCATTGCAAGATTGTTTCCGCCGACTTTTACGCCGGATACATTGATAATGGAATCTTCCGGATGGAATGCACGGTTAGCTAATTTGTACGGTTCCTGTACATGCATAACTTTATCAACTGCAGAATCAATCTCGAATAATTTGGAATCAACTTTGGCTGTGTCACCGATACAGCCGATCACTGTCATCTCCTTGCCTTGTACAATATGTGTGTCAAGACCTCTCTTTTTGACCATGTTCTCAACACGAGAAACATCATCTTTTGTAGTATGTGGTTTTAATACGATAATCATAATTAATATCCTCCAATATGTATGATCATTGTGCTTGTGTGATATTTTCTTTCTCGTGTGAATCTGTTGTGGTTGCACTGTAAAATATTCGCACTGCAAAACTTTAAATACCTAAAGCATGAAATTAATGATATATTAACGCAATGGAATTTGATTGTCAATACTTTTATTGGATAAATTCTTTCATTTTTTTAAAAGTGTGTTAGACTAAAATTGTATAGTAAAAAGGGAGTGGGAAAATGGTAAATGTATGGGCAGCAGATATTACACCACTATTAATAGAAGAAATATATCGTGCATATTATAACAGGGTGCCAAAGTGGAGAAAGGAAAAAGCGGATAAGCTGCGGAATGTGGCAGACCGTGCAAGGAGTGTCGGTGCATGGATCTTATGGGAGAAGATACAAGAGATGACCGGACTTCCGGAAGATGCTGTATTCAATCTGTCGCATTCGGGAAAGTATGTATTGTGCGCCTGCAGTGACCGGGAAGGCGTGCAGGTCGGATGTGATGTGGAGATGACGGGAGCATTAAGGATGTCAGTAGCTGAACGCTATTTCTGCCCATCAGAATGTAAGATCATCCGTGCAGGTGTGGATGAAAAAGAACAGGCAGAATGGTTCTACCGTTTCTGGGTATTAAAAGAAAGCTTTATGAAAGCTACCAGGAGGGGCATGGGACTGGATATGCGGACATATGAATTTGCCTGGAGGCCGGATGGCATACCATATATGAGAAAGCAGCCGGATGAATATCCCGGGATCTACCTGTGCAGGGAATATGAATTGAAGCAGGGGGATGCAAGAGCCGCAGTGATTACGACAGATGATGAAATCGGGGGGAGATTACAAGAAGTCAGACTTGCTTAAAAAGGGGTGTATGAACATGAGACAGTTAAAGACGAAATGGGCAGACAATATAAATGAAAAGAATGTATTAGGGGAATATCCAAGACCATTGATGCGCCGGAAAAGTTATGTGAATTTGAACGGTGTGTGGAAATATGCAATAAAAGATACAAAAGGATTTCCAAAGAAAATGAACGGAGACATATTGGTCCCGTTTTCACCGGAGGCAGCACTGTCGGGAGTCGGAAGACAGTTAAAGCCGGATGAGTTTTTATGGTATAAAAGGAGTCTTCCGGAAGAGATAAGACCAGAAGCAGGAAGTCGCTGGCTGCTTCATTTCGGAGCTGTGGATCAGTGTGCAGTTGTCTATGTAAATGGAAAGAAACAAGGAAAACATGTGGGCGGATATCTGCCGTTTTCATTCGATGTTACGGATGCATTGCAAGAAGAAAGAAATATACTGACAATAAAAGTAAAAGATTATTCCGATACATATTATTACAGCAGGGGAAAACAGAAATTAGAAAATGGCGGGATGTTCTATACGGCGCAAAGTGGAATCTGGCAAACGGTATGGATGGAAAAGGTTCCGGAGTATCACATCAAAGATCTGAAGATCACACCGCTTTATGATCAGTCTTCCGTTATGATACAGCTGGAAGATGCCGCCGGAAGAAAAGATATCGACTATGATGTGACGGTAACGGCAAGAACGATGTGGCCGTTAAAAACTGCCGGCAGGACAGGGAGACCATGTATGGTGAGAATTCCGCATATGAGAAACTGGAGTCCGGAGGATCCGTTTTTATATGATGTGCATATAAAGATGGGGAATGATTCGGCAGAGAGTTATTTTGCCATGCGTAAGATAGAAGTGAAGAATGACAAAAACGGAATCCCGAGGATCTTTTTGAACAACAAACCATATTTTCAAAAAGGAGTTCTGGATCAGGGATACTGGCCGGACGGCTTGTATACACCACCGTGTGATGAAGCGATGATCTATGATATCCAGAAGATGAAGGATCTGGGGTTTAATATGATCCGGAAGCATATCAAGATAGAACCGCAGAGATGGTATTATCATTGTGACCGGATTGGCATGCTGGTATGGCAGGATATGGTGAATGGAGGACGTGAATATAAGAGCTGGTATGTTACCTGGCTGGCAACAGCTATGGAAGGAACGCATATCCGTGCAAAGGATACAAGGCTGCATCTGATGGGACGTCAGGATCCGACCGGACAGAAACAGTTTGAAAGTGAAATGAAAGAAACGATCCGGCGGTTATATAATCATCCGTCCGTTGTGACATGGGTGATATTTAATGAGGGCTGGGGACAATTCAAGACGAGGAAGATGACAGACATTGCTCTGGCAGAAGATCATACCAGATTGATTGATTCTGCAAGCGGATGGTTTGATCAGGGATGTGGGGATATCAAAAGTATTCATGATTATTTCTTCCCGTTGAATATCACACCAGAAAAGCGGGTGACAGCGCTTACCGAATTCGGGGGATACTCGCTTCAGATTCCGAAGCACAGTATGTATGAAAAAGATATTTACGGATATAAGATATTTAAAAGAAAAAAAGATCTCAGCAGAGCGTATGAAAAATTGATAAAAAAACTCGTTATCCCGAATATCAGCAGGGGGTTAAGTGCAACGGTCTATACGCAATTATCGGATATAGAAGAAGAGGTAAATGGAATTCTTTCTTATGACAGAAAAATAGTAAAAATCGATGAAAATGTGGTGAGGGAATGGAACGAAAAACTTCATTTTTAACCGGAAATTCAGGGAAAATTGATGAGTTGCGTAGTTGACGTGATTTCGGTGATTTGTTAGAATATAAAAGGGAAAAATAAAGATTTATCAAGATAGAAAATTGTTTACAAAACCATAAAAAAACACATGAGGAGAGTATGGGAGTGTAAGAATAATTAAGGAGGAAGACGATGTTGGAATTAACATTTGGAGAACAGGTCAAGATCATTCTGAGCCGTAAAGGAATGACCATCAAAGAACTTGCAGAAAAGATAGAAAAACAGACAGGAAAAAAGATGTCGCGCCAGAACCTGACACAACGTCTCGGAAGAGATAATTTCCAGGAGCAGGATATGCGTATGATCGCAAAGATTCTGGAATGCCCGTTCTATTTAGATATATTAGAAGAACATGAAGACCGCACAGAGAAACCGGCGAAAGAACAGAAAGCTGCAGAACCGGAACAGAAAGCAGCACCTGCAAGAGCGGAAGAAAGGGATATTACGATTGGAGAATTGGTCGATATTCATAAAGAATTAGATGCGATTGAGAAGAAAAAAAACAAGAAAAAAGCAAAGAAAGTTGTAGAAGAGAATCCGGAATATGTCCAGGAGACGATTTTTGACTTCTTTGTGAATGAGAAAGCAGAAGAGCCGGAAGTAGAAGCAGAGCCGGAAGTGGAAGCAGAGGCGGAAGTAGAAGCAGAGGCGGAAGTAGAAGCGGAGCCGGAAGTAGAAGCAGAGGTGGAAGCAGAGCCAGTATATGAAGAAGCAGAGCCGGAGTATGCAGAAGAGCCGGTATATGAAGAAGTAGAGCCGGAGTATGCAGAAGAGCCAGTATATGAAGAAGAAGAGCCGGAGTATGCAGAAGAGCATACTCCGGCTCTACTTCTTCATATACCGGCTCTTCTGCATACTCCGGCTCTGCTTCTTNGAGCCGGAGTATGCAGAAGAGCCAGTATATGAAGAAGCAGAGCCGGAGTATGCAGAAGAGCCGGTATATGAAGAAGCAGAGCCGGAGTATGAGGAAGAGCCGGAAGTAGAAGAAGAGCCGGAGTATGCAGAAGAGCCGGCATATGAAGAAGCAGAACCGGAGTATGAGGAAGAGCCGGTAACTGAGCCGGAAGAGGAACAGGTAGAAGAGCCGGAAGTAGAAGAACCGGAACCAAAGAAGACTGAGACAGAGAAGAAGGCACATGGATGGAGAGCATTTTTCGGAATCCATAAAAAGCATGAAGAACCGGTGAAAGAAGAAAAAGAGGAAGAAAAACCGGAAATCCAATATCATGAATTTGATTATTCAGAAGATGGAGAATCAGGCGAACTTGCAGAAGAGTTTCTTCCAGATGAACCTGAGGAAGCAGAGACATATGCCGCAGAGACAGAAGCGGCTGCATATGAAAATGCAGAACAGTTAAATACGAACTATGATGCAGGACATCAGAACAGGTATGCACAGGAGAATGAAGAGGATTTATTTACATCAACGGAAGAGGATCTTGAGAAAGGGGAACTTAACCCTTATACCGGACATGAATATGAATCGAACAGTGTAAGAATGCATCCGAACCGGATCGGCTATGTGCAGGTATATGACCGTGGAACTCATCAGTGGACAGATATGACGGAGTGGGCGTTTCTCGGATATCAGGAGCGTAAGAAAGCGTTACTTGGCAAAGATTATGAGCCGCCGATCTATCTGGATTAATGGAAAATGAACTTAAGAAAGTAATGCTGTAAATAAGGTGTTCAGCCGGAGATCCGGCTGGACACTTTTTGACAAAAAGGAGGATGTAAAATGGAGTGGACAAGACTTTTATCGACAAAGAGACAAAGGCCGGGCAGACATCAGGATGTACGTTCCGCCGATACCGATCTGAGAAGCGAATTTGAAAAGGATTACCACAGGATCATCGGAAGTGCATCATTTCGGAGACTTCAGGACAAGACACAGGTATTTCCATTAGATAAAAGTGATTTTATTCGGACCAGGCTGACCCATTCTATGGAGGTATCATCGCTGGCAAAATCGCTGGGACAGAATATCGGCGAAAGCATACTGGCACATAAGAAAGATACAAGTTTCACTCCGGGGATGAAAGAAGATATTTGCAATATTCTTCAGTGTGCAGGACTGATTCATGACATTGGAAATCCTCCGTTCGGACATTATGGGGAGTTTGCGATCAGAGAGTGGTTTGAACGGAATCTTCCGGTGTTAAAATATCACGGAACACCGATAGAAGAATTGCTGGAAGAACAGATGAGGGAAGATTTTTATCATTTTGAAGGAAATGCACAGGCGCTCAGGCTGGTGAGTAAGCTTCATTTCCTGGTAGATGAAAATGGAATGAATCTTACCTATGCGCTTTTAAACACAATTATAAAATATCCGGTGGCATCTACACAGATCCGGCCAAAGTCCGGGGATATCCGTGAAAAAAAGATGGGATATTATTATGCGGACCGGGAGTTATTCGAAGATATCGTGATGGAGACAGGGACGGGAAATTGCAGACATCCTCTGACATTTATTCTGGAGGCAGCAGATGATATTGCATATAAAACGGCAGATATCGAAGATGCATTTGTGAAAGGGTTCATTACTTATCACAGTCTGCGGGATGAATTGCGGAAGCTTCAAAACAGGGAAAAGAAGCTGGCAGTTCCGGAACAGGCGGAATGGAATAGATTCCGGCCGGCAGATAAACTGGTGGAATTATATGAACGTGCAAAGAAAAACGGAGTAGATAACCCCGGAGATTATGCAGTGAAAAACTGGATCGTAAAGGCACAGGGAGTTCTGATCGGATATGCAACATCTGGATTTACTTCTCATTACGATGAGATTATGAATGGAGTATATAAAACAGATTTATTCGCAGATACACCGGCGGAAGGACTTGTAAAATTACTTGGAGAGATTGCATGCAAATGTGTGTTTAAGTCAGAAACAATCTACCGGATGGAAGTGAAGGAAGCAGTGATGCTTGACAATCTGATGGACCGCTTCATGGGTGCGATAATTAAATATGATGATCCGGCACAGAAACTGAATTCTATAGAAGAACGGCTGGTTTCGTTTATTTCCAATAATTACAAAAAAGCATACTGCTATCATGCGGAGGGACAGCCAGACATTTACCGGTTGTATCTGAGATTATTACTGGTTACGGACTATATCTGCGGAATGACCGACAGCTATGCGAAGAGGTTGTATCAGGAATTGAATGCGATTATGGCATAAAAGAGAATATTTCAGAATAGATTGTGATAAATAGCCGTAAACAGGAGTGGGTATTTTGAGACGGTTTATTCGATATCTGTATGAATACGAACAAGAGAAGAAGATGCGGAATGTAGGCTTCGTAAAAATAGAACAGGATATGGAACAGTGTGTGATCCATGTACACGGAAAAGGATTCCGGATGGAAGAAGACGCAAAGGGACTGGAAGTATATTTGTTCTGGAATCAGGATGAAAAATGTACCGGAATCAATATGGGAGTGACAGAGCCGCCGTCTCCCGGACTGAATTATCAATTGTGTTATACACCGGAAGATATGGGGGAGAAAGAAAATTATGGTCTGGTCAACGGAATTATTTTGAAAGACATAAGCGGGCACTGTTATGCTGCAGTGTGGAATGACGATGCGGTAAATATCTGTCAGATGGAAAAGTGGGAGATGGCGGAGGAAGAGACGCATGAAAAAGAAAAGAGTATTGCAGAGGCTTCAGAGGAACAGGAAGTAAAGGAATGTGGGAAAAGATACAAAGTCAGAAAAATCCAACGGAAAGATATGGTATGTCTTCCGAGATGTGAATGGAAGCATGCGAACAATAGTTTTCTGGTTCATGGATATTATAATTATCATCACCTGATATTGACAGTCTGTGATGGTCAGTTAAAATTAGGAGTACCTGGAGTATATCATCCACAGGAAGCAAAAGCAGCAGAAAGTTTTGGGTTTCCGGAATTTCTGCCGTTTGAGGAGACCGGACTTGCGCTTACGGAAGAAGAAACGAATGACAGAGAGACATTCGGATACTGGTGCAGAGATGTCCGCGGATCGGAAGACTGCGCAGATATACAAAGAAAAATATAATCAGATGGAGTGTGGAAATGCAAAGTACAGATGAAAAATATATGAAAGAAGCAATCAAACAGGCGAAAAAAGCTTATGCGATCGGAGAAGTACCGATCGGGTGTGTGATTGTGTATCAGGATAAGATCATAGGAAGAGGGTACAACCGGAGAACGATTGACAACAATACCCTGGCACATGCGGAACTGGCTGCGATCAGAAAAGCAAGCAGGAAAATGAATGACTGGAGACTGGAAGATTGTACGATGTATGTGACACTGGAGCCTTGCCAGATGTGTTCCGGTGCAATCGTACAGTCCCGGATGACAAGGGTGGTAGTCGGTTGTATGAATCCAAAAGCCGGTTGTGCGGGATCGATCTTAAATCTTCTGGATATGCCGGAATTTAACCATCAGGTGGAATTGACGACAGGAGTCATGGAAGAAGAATGCAGCCAGATGATGAAATCATTTTTTAAAGAATTAAGAGAGGCAAGGAAGAAGAAAAAGCAACTGGAAAAAGAGCAGACAGAGGAAATATAAGAGACAGGTGACCAGATGAATGAAAAGACGGTAGGAATGCTTGCAAAGTTTACAGGGGTGTCCGTGCATACAATAAAATATTATGAGAAGATTGGTCTGTTGAGTTCTGCGAGAAGAGAACATTCAAATTACAGGTCGTATGATATAAGGGCATGTACGGATATTTACGAATGTATGAAGTATAAAAATCTTGGCTTCGCATTGAAAGATATCAGAAATCTGATAAAAGAAGCGGATTCGGAAGCAGTAGAGGATCTACTGAAAAAAAGGTTAGAAGAAATAGAGATCGCACTGTCTGAGCTGCAGGAGATTAAGAAACATGTGACGGATTATCTTGCAGAGACGAAAGAGATAGAAAAGAAACTGGGAAACTGGTATATAGAAGAAATGCCGGATTTCTGGATCCGATTCCAAACGGAAAACATGGAATATGGAAAAGATGCGCAGCTTGAATCAGACGGGATTAATTTTATGGATTATGCGCCGGAAAGTAAATCGGTACTTAAGATAAGCAGGGAAAGTCTGAATGGTATAGAAAATCGGTTTTCCTGGGGACAGGCAGTGCGGGCAGAGTATATAGAAGATAAAGTAAAATGCGGCAATGCATGGAGCAGGCAAAAAGGATATACCAGGATAAAAGGTGGGAGAGCATTTGTATTTTACCTCAAAATTACAGGAGCATATGCATCGGATGGAATATTGCAGAAGAAGATCAGGGAGATATACCGGGAGTTTCAACAAGATATGGATGTACCGGGAGATGCTTACTGTGTAAGGATCAAAATTACGCATGATGAAGAAGAAAATGACTGGAATTATCTGAAAATATATATATTGCTGAAACCTGAGAGTTAATCTCAGGTTTTCGCACTTTAGTGGGATAAAATGATAAAAATAAGGTGATATTAGAAAGAAATGATAGAAACAAACGATAGAAAACTTGAAAAAAGACTAAAATTCATAAAATGTATTAATATAAGTACACTTGACCTGATACCTGTATCCAGTTATAAAATTAACAATATAGAAAAACGGAGCAGGAGGAAACAGATAATGACAAGTGAAGAAATCAAAAATATGAGTTTTGAAGATTTCCGGATACAACTTGAGGGTATGGAAGAGGTTCAGAAACTTACAGCAGATGGAACGGAGAGATATGGAATATATAAGCATGATGTATGCTATGTAAACAGAGATGGGATTGAACGTACGCTTCAGATGATCGTACCGGAGACGAATGCCAAAGCAGAGGAAACATATCCGGCAATTTTGTATGTGCAGGGATCGGCATGGAGAAAGCAGGATAACTATAAAAGGCTCGGAGCAATGGCAGATCTTGCAAGGCGTGGATTTGTGACAGCAATCCTTCAATATAGAGAAAGTGAGCTTGCTGCATTTCCGGCGCAGGTAGAGGATGCAAAGACAGGAGTTCGTTTCTTAAGAAAACATGCAGAAGAATATCGTATTGATCCGTCACAGATCTTTTTAATGGGAGATTCAAGCGGCGGTAATACAGCGTTTATTGCAGGTGTGACAGCAGATCAGGAACTGATGGACACAGACGTCTATAAAGAATATTCCTGCAAGGTAAATGCAATCGTAGATTTCTATGGTGTTACATGCGTGCAGATAAAAGAAGATTTTCCAACGACACTGAATCAGGGAGAGCCGGACAGTCCGGAAGGAATGCTGATCGGTAAGAAGAATGTATATGAATATCCGGAACTTTCCAATGCAGTTACCTGTATGAATTATGTAAACAAAGAGACCGAGATACCGCCGGTACTGATGATGCACGGACTTGCAGATGATCTGGTTGCACCTGAACAGAGTATCCGCCTGTATAAGAAACTGAGAGAAGAAGAAAAAGAAGTAGAATTTTATCTGATAGAGAATGCAAAGCATGGAGATCCGGCATTCTGGACAGAGAAGAATATGGATATTGTGGAAAAATTTCTGAAAGTCCACATGGATTAAGGAGGTGCAGACTATGAATGCTACTGTAATGGCGATTATTCTGGTATTGATCGTTGTGGCAACGGTTGTCACGAAGAAAGTACCATTTAATTTTGTATTATTTATTGTACCGGTCATATGTTCGTTACTTTTGGGCTTTAGTTTACAGGAGACAAGTGATTTTGTACTGGAACAGTTCAGTTCAATCATGAAATCAGCAGGCTTCATGTTATTATTTGCATTTCTGTATTTTCAGATGCTTACGGAAGCAGGGGTATTTGATACCATTGTATCCGCAGTGACGAATAAGCTTGGCAATAAGATGAATGTTATTGTAATTATGATCCTGACATCCGTAATTGCAGCATTTGCAATTCTGACAGGTAATTTTACACCGGCGTACCTGATCACGTTCCCGGTGTTGGTACCACTTTATAAGAAATATGATTTTGACCGTGAGGCAGCGTTTATCATAGCACAGACTGCAATGTCTGCGATGTGCTTTATTCCGTGGGGGATTGGAATGGCATATACGGCATCTTCGGCAGGATTATCTGCCAATGAATTGTCAAAGGCATCGATTCCATGGGCATTATGTTTTATCCCGGCCATCATTTTGCAGTGGGTATACTTCGGGATCAGGCATAAGAAACGCGTGGGAACATTTGGTGTAGTTGAGGAAAATGTAGAAGAAGAGACAAAAGAAGTAGAAGAGAATCCGTACAGACGACCAAAGCTTTTCTGGATTAATTTTATCTTATTCATTGTATTTATGGTTGGTCTTGGTGTATTCAGTCTGCCTCCGTATCTGGTATTTATGGCAGCAACGGTCGTAACGGCAATGATCAACTATCCGAAGAATTTTGGGGAAATATTTGGTAAAGTCGGACCGATGTATCTGAATATTATCGTAATGCTGCTTGCGATCTCTGTATATCAGGCAGTATTCAATAATACGGGAATGGTAGGAGCGATCTCAGACGGTCTGATTAAGATCTGTCCAAAGTTCATGCTGGAATATATACATATCATCTTGCTGTTATTATGTGTAATTATTATTTACTTTATTCCATTCCAGATCTTCAATGCAATGTATCCGGTGTTTATCTCTATCGGGGCAGGATTTGGAATTCCGGCAGTGACGATCATTGCACCGTTCGTATGTAATCTGTCACTGGCAACAAGTTCAACACCGACAAACTCATCAACTTATCTCGGATGTGCGTTGACCGAGACGGATGTACAGCACTTCTGCAAGAAAGCAGTTCCGGTACAGACAGTAACGAATGCGATCGTAATATTGCTGGCAGTAATATTTGGTATAATATAAAAAAATATCCACATGCGGGAAACTGGTATGCTCCCCGTCAAGAGGACAATAAAAAATAATAAATTTTTGTATCGTCAGCCATGCTATGGCTGGCGATATT
>NZ_WWSA01000039.1:0-25618 GCF_009875615.1 Dorea sp. BIOML-A1 | reverse complement strand
AACCAGTCATTTTTTGAATATTTGATTAAATTCACAAGTGAGAAATCGCGAATATAAGTAGTTTGTCAACAGGTCCAATAATTTACACTACCTTGTCAAAAGAATTCCCTGAAGTGAATAATAAAACTTCAGGGAATTTATCATTTGCTCACTACCGGTATTATTCTGTAGTATCACGTCGGATCAATACAGGCGTAATCTGCTTATGAACCGGCTCTTTTAAAGGAGTTGGTTTTCTTTTTTTCATTTCATTCATCTGGAGAACCAGAAGCTCCATGGCAGTCTGTGCAATTTTCTCAATCTGCTGTCCAACGGTTGTGATTGGAAGGATGGCTTCGCTTGCAATAGGAGAATCATCGAATCCGACAATCTGATAATCCTTCGGAAGTTTTCCGTATTTCTGGAATATCAGGTTTAGGAACATACTGGCATAAGTGTCATTCGCAAGAAAGACTCCCTTTTTTTGTGCCGGATATTTCTCTTCAATTTCATTAAATATATTCTTTAGCTGAGCTAAAGTTTCCTGATAAGTGTTTCCCATATTTCTTTGGATCAGTTCATGAGTAATATGATGCTCATTACAGATATCTTCAAATCCCTGAATACGCCCATAAGTCGGGAGGGTATCAGAAAATATGGAATTGATATGTAAAATGACATCACAGTTATTACGTATCAACAAACTGGTTGCCTGAACACCACCCAGATAGTTGTCTGTAGACACGCTGCAGACATGGTCACATTCCCGCTCAATCGTGACAACCGGGAGTTTATAAGAAGCAAGTTCTTCAGACGAAATGGTATTGCTTAAGACAATAAGTCCCTCAATCTTATAAGCCATCAGTTCATGAATATATTTTTCTTCAATCTCTTTTTTATTATTTCCAATGAATACAAGAAATTTATAATTATACTTTTCGTAAGTAGAAAGTAACTGGTTTAACATCTCAGAGTAATAGTGAAGATACAGGTTGGGGATGATAATTCCAACAAATTCACTTTTTCCATTAGCCAGTACTTTGGCGAGCTTATTTTCCTGGTATCCAAGGACATCCAGTGCATGAGTGATTTTTTCCTGATTTTCAAGAGTCAGAGAATCCGGATTATTAAAATATCTGGAAATGGTAGTTTTTGAAAAGCCTGTATAAGCGGCTATATCTGCAAAAGTTACTTTTTTCTGTTTCATGTAAATCCTCTTCCTTATAATGTATATTATCAGTATAGCAAGTGCATTGAAAAAAATCAAACAAAAAATAACTAGTTAAGTAACCGGTAACTTTTTCTTTGAAATCTATTGACAAGTAAGATTCAGGATAGTATTATGAACATACAAAGTAACCGGTTACTTAACTGGTTACGCAATCGTGAATCTGAAAGGAGAAAGCTATGAAGAAACGAACAGTAGGGGTACTGCTGGCAGCATTCTTTGCAATGGCATTGACGGGGTGTGGAGATAAACAGCCGCAACCAGGAGAAGTAAAGGGATATGACAAAGGCGAAGAATATCTTTCTATCTGGGTACATTCAATCGAAGACACAGAAGAAGGACAGTGCTACAGGAAATCTGTAGATGCATTTAATAAGAAATATGATGGGAAATATTTTGCAGATATTGAATTTATTCCACGAAATGACAGTGGTGGAGGCTATTCGGATAAGATCAATGCATCCGTGATGTCAGGAGATCTGCCGGATGTGCTTACTGTTGATGGCCCTAATATAGCGGCATATGCAGAGAACGGAATTATCCAGCCGCTTGCAAAATTAACAGACGAAGAAAAGAGTGTGTATCTGGATTCCATTATTCAGCAGGGAACGTATAATAACAAGCTCTATGCGCTTGGAGCAATGGAATCCAGCGTGGGACTTTATTATAACAAAGATATTCTCGCAGAAGCAGGTGTAGAAGTTCCAGATGCAGATCACCCATGGACATGGAGTGAATTCACAGAGGTGTTAAAGAAAGTACAGCCGGTAGTAGAGAAGAAAAAAGGTTATGCGCTGGATATGACTTTCCCGACAGGAGAGGCTACGATTTATTATTATGCACCGTTTTTCTGGTCAAATGGCGGTGACTTTGTAAGTAAAGATGGACTGAAGGTGAACGGTGTATTCAATTCAAAAGAGAATCTGGAAACAGTGAATTATTTTAAATCGTTTTTGGATAATGGATATATGTCTAAAGTACAGATCACAGACCTGTTCGAAAGCGGAAGAGCAGCATTTAAGTTCGATGGGGCATGGGAAGTAAATACAATCTATAATAACTATCCGGATGTAAACCTTGGAGTTGCACCATATGTAGTATCCGATAACTGGGATGGCGGAAGATATACACCAACCGGTTCCTGGGCATTTGCGGCATCATCAAAGACGAAGAAATTAAGAGGTGCGACAAAGCTGGTACAGTGGATGAGTGGTGTGGAAAGTGGAAAGCGTCTGTGGGATGAAAGTAAGAGTTTCCCATCTACATATGAAGCGTTTGAGAGCAGTCCGATTTTTGAAGAAGATGAGAATTACAAAGCCTTATATCATCAGCTCAGTAAATATGGACATCCAAGATCAAAAACACCTGTATATCCACAGGTTAGTGCATCGGTACAGGAAGTACTGGAAAATTCGGTGCTTACCGATAAAGATGCGAAGACAGAACTGGATAAATCTGTAGAAAGGATTAACGCAAAATTAAAGCGTTATGTGATGAAATAATGAAGAAAAGAACAGAATCCATTATGGGAATGGCGTTTTTTGGACCGGCACTTGTGTTACTTACGATATTTTTATTCCTGCCAATGATCCTGACATTGATTTTCAGTTTTACTGATTTCTTTGCTTTAAATCCGGGACTGACGCATTTTGTCGGACTGGACAACTATATTCAGATTTTTAAAGATGATGTGTTTTCACAGGCATTTTTTAATACCGTAAAGTTTGTGATCATTATTGTTCCGCTGCAGGGAATTGGAGCGCTTGTGCTGGCACTTCTGATTAATAAAGTGACGCATTGTAAGAAGTATTTCAAAGTAGCATTCTTTGTTCCGGTGGTCATGTCACTTGCTGTTGTGTCAACACTGTGGATCCAGATCTACAGCCCGGAAGGAATTATGAATGCAATCCTTTCTTTCTTTGGAATTGATGCACAGCCATTCATCAACAGTGCCAGTCAGGCACTTCCATCCATCGCGATCATGAGTGCATGGCAGGGAATGGGATATCAGATGATCATCTTCCTGGGAGGAATCCAGGCAATCAATCCGGCACTTTATGAAGCGGCCGAGATGGACCATGCAACACCGTGGCAGAAATTCAAGGACATTACCCTGCCGGAATTGAAACCATTGTGTGTGTTCGTTTTAATTACGATTACGATCGGAGCATTCCGTATGTTGGTACAGCCAATGGTTATGACCGGAGGAGGACCATCGAATTCAACGTATACGGTTGTGTATGATATATATGAAACAGGTACTGTTAACTGGGAAATTGGACTGGCATCTACAATGGCTATTGTATTCGCATTCTTTGTAATGATACTGACCGTGATCCAGACAATCGCAACAAGAGATAAGGAGGATCAGAATGTTAACAAAAAAGCAAAAAAGAAATAATTGGATACTGACGGTCGTACTTCTGATCGTATCATTGTTGTTCCTGTTCCCGGTTATCTGGATGCTGGCAAACTCATTCAAACCAGACGCGGCAATCACTGCTGATATGAACAGTATGGCGGCATTCATTCCACCGGCATTGAACGGCAATTTCTTTGAAAATTATGTATCTGTATTAACAAATACAGGATTTGTACGATATATGTGTAATACCTTGTTCTATGCAGCAATATTGATCGTACTTGGTGTAATTGTAAATGGACTGGCAGGATATGCATTGGCTAAGATTAATTTTCCATTCAGAGAACGCTGGCTTCTGATCATTATGCTTCTGATGATCGTACCGATGGAGACGATCATTACGATACATTTCCTGATCATTGCAAAACTTGGACTTCTGAATACGGTGCTTGGATATGTACTTCCAATGATCGTGAATCCGTTTAACATTTTCCTGTTCCGTCAGGTATTCCTGGGACTTCCGGATGATGTATATGAGGCAGCACAGTTAGATCACTGTGGACCGGTAAAATACTTTTTTACTATGGTTCTTCCAATGTCAAAGAGTGTAGTGGCAACGGTTAGTGTATTTACATTCCTGAATGTATGGAATGATTATCTGTGGCCGTCACTTGTATTTACATCCAGTGATCTTCTGACGGCACAGATTGGTCTGAATGCGATTACATCAAATGATAACACAACAACAGGACAGACCCTTGCAGTTATCACAATGGTAACAATTCCGGTCATTATTATCTATTCACTCTTCTCAAAACAGATCGTAGAGGGTGTAATATCAACAGGTTCCAAGGAGGGCTAAAAGATGAGCTTTATCGAATTTAAAAATATATGTAAAAAATATGCAGGAAACGATAAGAATTCCGTGACAGACTTTAACTTAGATATAGAAGAAAAAGAATTTATCGCATTTGTCGGACCATCCGGATGCGGTAAATCCACAACACTCCGAATGATCGCAGGATTTGAAGAGATTACAAGTGGAGACCTTTTTATTGATGGAAAACGTGTGAATGAGGTTGCACCGGCGGATCGAGGAATCTCTATGGTGTTCCAGAACTATGCACTGTATCCACATATGACGGTAGAAAAAAATATTTCTTATGGATTGAAGAACATGAAGGTTCCGGCAGATGAGATCAAGAAAAAAGTAGACTGGGCAATTGATATCCTGGGACTCGAAGAATATCGTTACCGTAAGCCTAAGAATTTATCAGGTGGACAAAGACAGAGAGTGGCACTTGGAAGAGCGATTGTAAAAGACCAGAAAGTCTTTCTGATGGATGAGCCACTTTCTAACCTGAATGCAAAACTGCGTGTCAGCATGAGAAATGAGATCAGCAAGTTACATAGAAATCTTGGAAGTACAACCATCTATGTTACACATGACCAGGTAGAAGCCATGACAATGGCAGACCGCATTGTAATCATGAAAGATGGCGTGATCCAGCAGGTTGGAAAACCGATGGATCTGTACGAACATCCGGTGAATAAATTTGTTGCGGGATTTATAGGATCTCCGCAGATGAATTTTTATGATGTGAAAGTAGACGGAAAGAAATTGATATTTGCAGATGGCAATACAGTGGAACTTCCGGAAGCAATTGCAAAACGTATTGCGGGATACTCAGAAGTTATCATGGGAATCAGAGGAGAAGATATCAAGTTCGATACAACTAATCTGGATGTCTATGGAAGTCATCAGAAAGCAGTTATTGACAATACGGAGATTATGGGAAATGAGAATAATCTGTATTTTGACTTCGGAGGAAGCGTAACGATTGCAAGAGTATCAAAATATGAAGTAAGCCAGGTGGGAGATGAGGTGGAATTTACCTTTATGCCACATAAGATGCATTTCTTTGATAAGGAAACAGAGCAGGTGATCGGAGCAGAATAATTTAGAATAAAAGAGGAAGAACGTATGCTTGAAAAAGCCAATGAATATATCAAACGGAATCATATAGATGAAAAAGAAAAATCATTATTCCATGTGACACCGGAAACAGGATGGATGAATGACCCGAATGGTTTCTCTGTATATCAGGGAAAAGTACATTTATTCTATCAGTTCTATCCATATAAAACAGAATGGGGACCGATGCACTGGGGGCATCAGGTGACCGAAGATCTGGTAAAATGGGAAGCATATCCGGTAGCTATGGCACCTGATCAGGATTATGATCACATTGGATGTTTCTCGGGAAGTGCAGTAGAAGCTGATGGAAAGCATGTGCTGCTTTATACAGGAGTAAGCCAGAAAGACGGAAAAGAAATCCAGAATCAGTGCATTGCCATTGGAGATGGGAAGACTTATGAAAAATGGCAGGATAATCCGGTTATAAAAGGAGATATCATGCCGGAGAAATTTGACAGAAAAGACTTCCGTGATCCGAAGATATGGAAAAAGGATGGCAGATATTATTGCGTTGTAGGCAATCGCTATGAGGAAAATTGTGGGCAAATAGTCTTATTTAGCAGTGAGGACTATAAAAACTGGCGGTATGAAAAAGTCCTTTTGAGAAATGACGGAAAGAATGGAGATATGTTAGAGTGTCCGGATTATCTGGAAGTAGACGGGTATCCTGTAATCATTTGTTCTCCGCAGAATATGCATGCTCAAAAGTACGAATTTCATAACGGTCATAATTCCATTTATATTATTGGAGATGCAGAAAAAGAAATATCGGATTTTGCATGGGAGAAAAAGAGAAGCCTAGATTATGGACTGGACTTTTATGCACCACAGACAACAGAGCTTCCGGATGGCAGGCGGATCATGGTCGCATGGATGAAGTCGTGGGATGCACGTGTCATGACAAAAGGACAGAAATGGCAGGGAATGATGACACTCCCAAGAGAATTAAAAATCAAAGATGGGAAAATCTGGCAAAGTCCGGTGAGAGAACTGGAAAAGTATAAGAAAAATCCAATCATCTATACAGAACAGAAAATTAGCGGACAGATGTCTTTGGATGGTATCAATGGCCGGGTGATTGACATGACGGTAGAACTTACGAATGTAGAAGGCCGGGAGTTCAAGGTAGATGTGGCACATAATGAAGAATATACAACAACATTTACATATTATCCGGAAAAACATCAGATTGAAATTGACCGGACCTACAGTGGTGTAAATGCGGATGTTGTCTGTGTGAGAAAGATAGAAATTGCGGAAAAACATCATGCGCCGAAACTACATTTTATCATGGACAGATATTCTGTAGAATTATTTATTAATGATGGAGAGCAGACGGCAAGTGTGGTCATTCCTACGCCATTGGAAGCAAATGAAATTATATTTACTAGTGATGAAGCGGCAACCGTTAATATTGAAAAATATGAGATAACATTTAATTAGAAGAGATAGTTTCTCATTCACCGATTGATGTCCCCGTGCATATCTTAATACAGATAGAACCGCCAAGGAGCAATCAGGATTATGGAGAACAAATTACCGTTCTATATGGCTTATCCGGTTCCGCTGCTGTATAATGATGACCGGAATGCGAGAAGAGACTATGACTATATGAAAAGCATTTACCCGGATACGGCGAAGAGAGTACTTCCTTATATGGAAGAGGAATGTGACAGAATGGAATATGACGGAAGTATGATGTATGATGAATATCCGGACCGCCTGCAGCTTCGTCTGATGTGCCGCAGGATCTATGATAAGGCGGAGAAGGAAGAAGAGAACCCGGGTGCCTGGCTTATGGATCTGATCGAGGTTATGACATATCAGGAACTTTGCAGGAGACGTGTGGAACATAGAGAGATACGTAAAAAAATATATTGATCTACAAGAGGGCATCTGGAAAAAAACTTCCACTTCGCCCTCTTGTATGTTATACTGTGCGATGATAATTATAGTTTTCAAATGAAAGAAAAAATCAGAACATAACATACAGGAGGGCACATCATGGCAGATAATAACATTATTTTTATCGGAATGCCGGCAGTCGGGAAAAGTACAGTTGGTGTGGTAATTGCAAAGAGACTGGGATACAGATTTGTAGACACGGATATTCTGATCCAGGAATCAGAAGGAAAACTTCTGAAAGATATTATTGCTGACGTTGGACCGGATGGCTTCCTGAAAGTAGAAGACCGGGTCAATGCACAGGTGAAAGCGGAACGTACCGTTATCTCGCCGGGAGGCAGCGTAGTATATTGTGAAAATGCGATGAAACATTATAAAGAAATCGGCAAAGTCGTATATTTACAGGCATCCTTTGAGACAATAAACAGCAGACTTAAAAACGCCAAAGGCCGTGGAGTGGTACTGCGTGACGGACAGACGCTCAAAGATCTGTATGATGAAAGAGTAAAGCTTTTTGAAAAGTATGCAGATATTACAGTGTGTGAAGATAATCAGAAGCTGGAAGATACGATTGAATCGGTATTAGATGCATTAGGGGAGTAAAAGTGCACAAGTATAGATAGAACAATTGAAATATGTTACAATAAAATTACATAACTGTAAAAAATATTTTACAATTGAGAAATTTGTGCTATAATAGGCGCGAACCCTTTTGGGGTTATATTGTGATGCAGAAATTTATGTACAATTTGAGATAGTTATAAATATTGAACAAAAGATTTATTGTAATTAGAGATTCATATAAATATTAATGAGGTGTAATTAATGGAACAGTATATTATTAAGGGCGGTCATCCGCTTGTGGGAGAAGTGGAAATCGGGGGTGCCAAGAACGCGGCACTTGCAATTCTTGCAGCAGCAATTATGACAGATGAGACCGTATTAATCGATAACTTACCAGATGTGAATGACATTAACGTACTGATCGATGCAATCGAGGGGATTGGAGCGAAGGTACACCGTGTCGACCGTCATACAGTAAAGATTAATGGAGCCAGTATCAAGAACGTAGATATTGAGTATGATTATATTAAGAAGATCCGTGCTTCCTATTATCTTCTTGGCGCATTACTTGGAAAGTATAAACGTGCCGAAGTTGCACTTCCGGGAGGATGTAATATCGGAAGCAGACCAATCGACCAGCATCTCAAAGGATTCCGTGCGTTAGGTGCAGATGTAGATATTGAACATGGCAAGATCGTTGCAGAGGCAGACCGTCTTGTCGGAAAGCATATTTATTTCGACGTGGTAAGTGTTGGAGCAACGATTAACGTTATGATGGCAGCAGCTATGGCAGAAGGACTTACCATTCTGGAAAATGTCGCAAAAGAGCCACATGTTGTAGATGTTGCGAACTTCCTGAACAGCATGGGAGCCAACATCAGGGGAGCAGGTACAGATGTGATCAAGATCCGTGGTGTACAACGCCTTCACAGAACAGAATATTCTGTGATCCCGGATCAGATCGAAGCAGGAACATTCATGTTCGCAGCAGCAGCAACAAAGGGAGATGTAACGGTACTGAATGTTATTCCGAAGCATCTGGAGGCTACGATCGCAAAACTGGTAGAAATCGGATGTGAAGTGGAAGAATTCGATGATGCTGTACGTGTCGTATCAAAAGGAGATCTTACAAGCACACATGTGAAGACCCTTCCGTATCCTGGATTCCCGACAGATATGCAGCCGCAGATCGGCGTAACACTGGCTTTATGTAAGGGGACAAGTATCATTACAGAGAGTATTTTTGAAAACCGTTTCAAATATCTGGATGAGCTTGCAAGAATGGGTGCAAATGTGAAAGTAGAAGGTAATTCTGCAACGATTGAAGGCGTGACAGAATTTTCGGGAGCCAGAGTGAGCGCACCGGATCTTCGTGCAGGAGCAGCACTCTGTATAGCTGGTCTGGCAGCTGACGGAATCACAATCGTAGACGATATCGTATATATCCAGAGAGGATATGAAAGATTCGAAGAGAAGCTCCGTGGTATCGGCGGAATCATCGAAAAAGTGGATTCCGAAAAAGCAATCCAGAAATTCAAATTAAAAGTAAGCTAGATGATACATTTTCTTAGGTATGTCTATTGACAGTATGTGTAAAATAGAGTAAAGTCTTAGTCGTACCAGAAATATAATAAAAGCAAACTTTCTCTTATTCAGAGCAGTGGAGATACAAAGGATCTATGAAACTGCGGCAACCCCATATATGGAAGGTGCCAGCCTGAGCGAGTGATCGAACAATAAGAGGATTGGTTTATGAAGATATTAAACCGTCCACTTATGTAAGTGGACGGTTTTTCAGTTCGGTAAAACAGGGAAATCTACAAAAAACTGCCGGCAATCCTGGGAGAAAGAATGCAGGAATGTTTTAAGAAAAAAGGAGAGAAGAACGTGGAAAGAAGATTATTTACGTCAGAATCAGTAACAGAGGGACATCCGGATAAAATGTGTGATCAGATTTCTGATGCCATTCTGGATGCATTGATGGCACAGGATCCTATGAGCCGTGTCGCATGCGAGACAGCAACTACAACAGGTATGGTACTTGTTATGGGTGAGATCACAACGAATGCATACGTTGATATCCAGAAGATCGTACGTGACACGATCAAAGAAATCGGATATACAAGAGGAAAATTCGGATTTGATGCAGAGACTTGCGGTGTGATCACAGCAATCGATGAGCAGTCGTCTGATATTGCTATGGGTGTTGATAAAGCGCTGGAAGCAAAAGAACATACAATGTCCGAAGAAGAGATCGATGCGATCGGAGCCGGAGATCAGGGAATGATGTTTGGTTATGCTTCTGATGAGACACCGGAATATATGCCATACCCGATCGCACTTGCACACAAGCTCTCAAGAAAGCTTACAGAAGTAAGAAAGAACGGAACACTTCCGTACTTAAGACCGGATGGAAAGACACAGGTTACGGTTGAATATGATGAGAATGGTGTTCCGGCACGTCTGGATGCAGTCGTACTTTCGACACAGCATGATCCGGAAGTGACACAGGATCAGATTCATAAAGATATTAAGAAATATGTATTCGATGCAATCATTCCGGAGGGCATGGTAGATGAGAAGACAAAGTTCTTCATCAACCCGACAGGACGTTTTGTAATCGGCGGACCACACGGAGACAGTGGACTTACAGGACGTAAGATCATCGTAGATACTTACGGTGGAATGGCACGTCACGGCGGCGGGGCTTTCTCTGGAAAAGACTGTACAAAGGTTGACCGTTCTGCTGCTTATGCAGCACGTTACGTTGCCAAGAATATTGTTGCTGCAGGACTTGCTAAGAAATGTGAGATTCAGCTGTCTTATGCAATCGGTGTAGCACATCCGACATCTATCATGGTAGATACATTCGGAACAGGTGCAGTAGAAGATGATAAACTGGTAGAGATCGTTCGTGAGAATTTTGATCTCCGCCCGGCAGGAATCATTCAGATGCTTGATCTTAGAAGACCAATCTACAAACAGACAGCGGCTTACGGACATTTCGGACGTACAGATATTGATCTTCCATGGGAGAAACTGGACAAAGTAGAAGATCTGAAAAAATATTTATAGAAATTTTATAAAAGTTTATGGGTGCTTTGGTGTGAAGCACCCATTTTTCATGCTATAATTTTTTTTAGTGGAGGACAGATACATGAAGCTGAAAACGCGATTAGTTATAGCATTTTTTACGATTATCATTATACCGGTCCTTATGGCAGCCATGATGGTTTCAATGGTATGCCACTATCAGATCGGAGTGGTGGAGAAGAATTATGGGATTACAGGAACGACGATTTCTGATTTTACGAATTCCATGCAGGTACTTGCACGTGTTACGGAGAAGCCGTATCATGAACTGAAGGATATGTCAGAACAGGCATCTGAGATGGAAGATGCGACAGAACTGGATCAGTTTAATAAAAAACTGGAGAATAAGAATGCATACCTGCTGGTGAGAAAAGACGGAACAATCGTATATACGGGCAGCGATGATGATCGTGTAAAAGCGGTGATCGAACAATTGCCGGGATATGGAGATACAGATACAACATCGGAGAACGGAATTTATCTTGGCGGAGATGCAGAAGCATTGGTAAAACAGGTAGATTTCAGATATGATGACGGCAATAAGGGAAGTGCGTTCATTGTGTCAGATGTATCCAATGTAATTCCGGAGGTTGGACAGTTTTTCTGCGAAATCCTGATTGGAATTGTAGTGATACTGATACTTACTTCGGCAGTTCTTATTATATGGATTTACCGTGCGGTTATGGGGCCGATCGGCAAGATGCAGACAGCGGCGCAGAATATCAAGGATGGGAATCTGGATTTTGAGTTGAAACCGGAGGCTGACGATGAACTTGGAAAACTCTGCCAGAGTCTGGAAGAGATGAGAGGACGCCTGAAGGATAGTGCCGAAGAAAAATTGAAATATGACAAAGAAAGTAAAGAACTGATAAGTAACATTTCACATGATCTGAAGACACCTGTGACAACGATCAAAGGTTATGCCGAAGGAATTATAGATGGTGTTGCAGATACACCGGAGAAGATAGACCGGTATGTCAGAACAATCTACAATAAAGCGACAGAGATGAATACGCTGATCAATGAGCTGACATTATATTCTAAGATCGATACGAATAAGATCCCTTACAATTTTAATATCGTGTCGGCGAATGAATATTTCAACGACTGTGCGGATGACCTGTCGGTTGAACTGGCAGCACAGAATGTAGGATTTGGTTATTTTAATTATGTAGAGAAGAATGTACGGATCATTGCAGACCCGGAGCAGGTAAAACGTGTGATTCACAATATTGTCAACAATTCGTTGAAATATATGGACAAACCAAAGGGAATGATCAATCTGCGTGTCAAAGATGTAGGAGATTTTGTACAGATTGAACTGGAAGACAACGGAAAAGGAATTGCGGCAAAAGACCTGCCGAATATCTTTGACCGGTTTTACCGTACCGACGCATCGAGAAATTCTTCCACCGGAGGAAGTGGAATCGGTTTGTCTGTAGTAAAGAAGATTGTAGAAGAACACGGCGGTAAGATCTGGGCAACAAGCAGAGAAGAGACCGGAACGACAATGTATTTTGTACTAAGAAAGTATCAGGAGGTACCAGTCAATGAGTAAGATATTAATAGTAGAAGACGAAGAAGCAATTGCAGATCTGGAACGGGATTATCTGGAACTGAGCGGGTTCACCGTAGAGGTTGCAAATGACGGAGATACAGGACTTCAGAAAGCACTGAACGAAGATTATGATCTTCTGATCCTGGATCTGATGCTGCCGGGAACGGACGGATTCGATATCTGCCGTCAGGTGCGTGATGTGAAGAATACACCGATCGTGATGGTATCTGCGAAGAAAGATGATATCGATAAGATCAGGGGACTGGGACTCGGTGCGGATGATTATATGACAAAGCCGTTTAGTCCAAGTGAACTGGTGGCGAGAGTAAAAGCGCATCTGGCAAGATACGACCGTCTGACCGGAAGTGCGGCAGAGAAGAATAAAGTGATCGAGATCAGAGGACTGAAGATTGATACAACTGCAAGACGTGTGTGGGTGAACGGAGAAGAACGTACATTTACGACGAAGGAATTCGATCTGCTGACATTCCTTGCGAGCCATCCAAACCACGTATATTCGAAAGAAGAGTTATTCCGTGAGATCTGGGATATGGAGTCCATCGGGGATATCGCAACGGTAACGGTGCATATCAAGAAGATCCGTGAAAAAGTAGAAGTAGATACATCCAACCCGCAGTATATCGAGACGATATGGGGTGTTGGGTATCGGTTTAAGGTGTAAGTAAAAATATAGCAAAATATTTTGAAATGCAAAAATCCCCGGAGGTCTGGTACACCTCCGGGGGTTTTTATTCAATGGAGGATATGATATGATAATGTAAATAAATAAGAAACACGAGGAACAACATATATGATCACAAGCACATCCAATGCCAGAATCAAACGTCTGGTGAATTTAAAGAAGAAGAGAAAATTAAGAGACGAAGAAAGCATCTTCCTGGTAGAAGGAATCCGTATGTTCAGGGAAGTGCCGCTCGACAAGTTAAAAGAAGTCTATGTATCCGAATCCTTTTACAAAAAAGAAAAAGATACCGTAAAAGAAGTCCTGAAAGACTCTAAAGTAAGAGTGGAAGAACTGACAGATACTGTATTCGCCCATGCATCAGATACCAAGACCCCTCAGGGAATCCTGTGCGTGGTGGAACAGATGAACCATGAAATCAATGAACTGACTTCGGCAAAATGCCCGCTGATCATGGTATTAGACCATCTGCAGGATCCGGGCAATCTTGGAACCATCCTGCGTACAGCAGAAGGAGCCGGCGTGACCGGCATCCTCATGGACAGAGAATGCGTCGATGTCTATAATCCGAAGACAATTCGCTCAACGATGGGATCGATATACCGCATGCCGTTCGTATATGTGGAAGATCTTGGCAAAGGAATACAGTATTTAAAAGACAAAGGTATCACCACTTATGCTGCACATCTGGAAGGAACGAATTCCTATGATGAGGAAGACCTGACGAATCCATGTGCATTCCTGATTGGGAACGAGGGGAATGGCCTGAGACGCGAGATCGCAGACATGGCAGACTGCTATGTCAAGATCCCGATGCTTGGACAGGTAGAGTCATTGAATGCGGCAATCGCTTCTTCGGTGTTGATGTTCGAAGCTGCAAGACAGAGAAGGAAAGTGTAATTAAATGAGATACAATCCACTCATTTTACAGAAGAAAATTGCTTTCTTTATCAGAGTATAGTAATATAGTGAACAAGAAATAATATATACGGAAAAGAGGGGACGGCTTATGAGAGTGATCTATTGGCTGGCAATATTCATTGTACTGTTGATCATTGAAATCGCGACAATGGGACTTACCACGATCTGGTTCGCAGGAGGAGCACTGATCGCATTCTGTGCAGGACTTGTCGGTTTTGGGCTGGGAGTGCAGATCGGAGTATTTGTTATAGTTTCCATTCTGCTTCTGATTCTGACAAGACCGATCGCGGTGAAGTTCTTCAATCAGGAGAGACAGAAGACGAACGCAGAGAGTCTGATCGGACAGCATGCACTGGTGACAGAAGATATTGATACGATAAAGGCAAAAGGGCAGGTAGAGATCTGCGGTCAGATATGGTCGGCTAAGACGGATGAGCCGGACGGAAAGATTCTAAAGAACACAGTTGTTGTAGTAAATGGTATTCAGGGCGTGAAACTGATCGTGCATGCCAGAGAGGAGTAGAGTATGATTTTTGGATTGATTTTATTAGCGATTATTATCTGTGTGGTGATTTCCTGTGTAAAGGTAGTCAGACAGGCGCAGGCATTGGTTATTGAAAGACTGGGGGCATATCAGGCAACATGGGGAACCGGACTTCACTTTAAGATTCCGATTTTTGACCGTGTGGCAAGAAGAGTGGATCTGAAAGAGCAGGTAGTGGATTTTGCACCGCAGCCGGTTATCACAAAAGATAACGTAACGATGAGAATTGATACCGTTGTATTTTATCAGATCACGGATCCGAAGATGTTCTGTTATGGTGTGGCGAATCCGATCATGGCGATCGAGAACCTGACAGCGACAACACTTCGTAACATCATCGGTGATCTGGAGCTGGATCAGACACTGACATCCAGAGAGACGATCAACACGAAGATGAGAGCATCTCTGGATGTGGCAACCGATCCTTGGGGAATCAAGGTAAACCGCGTGGAACTTAAGAACATTATCCCACCGGCAGCCATCCAGGATGCAATGGAGAAGCAGATGAAGGCAGAACGTGAACGCCGTGAAGCAATCTTACGTGCAGAAGGTGAGAAGAAATCTACAATCCTTGTGGCAGAAGGCCACAAAGAGTCTGCAATTCTGGATGCGGAAGCTGAGAAGCAGGCGGCTATCCTGAAAGCAGAAGCACAGAAAGAAGCCACGATCCGTGAGGCTGAAGGTAAGGCAGAAGCCATCATGAAAGTACAGCAGGCAAATGCCGATGGAATTCGTTTCCTGAAAGAAGCAGGAGCCGATGAGGCTGTTCTTACCATGAAAAGTCTGGAAGCATTTGCAAAAGCTGCTGATGGAAAAGCAACGAAGATCATCATCCCGTCAGAGATCCAGAGCATTGCAGGTCTGGTAAAATCTGTTACAGAGATTGGCGCAGATGATAAAAAAGAAGAAAAGTAGACAAAAGACATAAGATAAAAGTCAAAGAATAAAAACGAGGTACAAAACAATGGATTTAAAAGGCAGAAATTTCCTGACACTGAAAGATTTCACACCGGAAGAGATCACATATCTGCTTGATCTTTCCACAGAATTAAAAGAAAAAAAGAAAAAAGGAATTCCGGTTGATAAATACAGAGGAATGAATGTGGCATTGATCTTTGAAAAGACCAGTACCAGAACCCGCTGTTCTTTCGAAGTAGCTGCTCACGATATGGGTATGGGAACGACTTACCTTGATCCTTCGGGTTCACAGATCGGGAAGAAAGAAAGTATCGAAGATACAGCAAGAGTTCTCGGAAGAATGTTTGATGGAATCGAGTATCGTGGATTCGGACAGGAGATTGTGGAGGAACTGGCCAAATATGCAGGCGTTCCGGTATGGAACGGACTGACGAATGAGTATCATCCGACACAGATGCTGGCGGATATGCT
The DNA here is from genome assembly GCF_009875615.1 of Dorea sp. BIOML-A1. Lineage (NCBI taxonomy): Bacteria > Bacillati > Bacillota > Clostridia > Lachnospirales > Lachnospiraceae > Dorea > Dorea sp. BIOML-A1. The sequence continues at coordinate 9,394 of NZ_WWSA01000039.1, read as the reverse complement.
GACGATCCGTGAACATTTTGGACATCTGAAAGGTATCAAACTGGTATACATGGGTGATGCAAGATACAATATGGGCAATTCCCTGATGATCGCATGTGCCAAATTAGGTATGCATTTTGTGGCATGTACGTCTAAGAACTATTTTCCGAATGAGGAACTGGTAGAGACTTGCAAAGGATATGCAAAAGAGACAGGAGCAACCATCACACTGACAGAAGATATCGAAAGCGGAACCAAAGATGCAGACGTTATCTGTACGGATGTATGGGTATCCATGGGTGAGCCGGACGAAGTATGGGAAGAACGTATCCGCGAACTGTCTCCATACAAGGTAACAAAGAAAGTAATGGAAAATGCAGGAGAACAGGCTATCTTCTTACACTGCCTGCCGGCATTCCATGATCTGAAGACGAAGATCGGCAAACAGATCCATGACAAATTCGGACTGGACGATATGGAAGTTACAGATGAAGTATTCGAGTCTCCGCAGTCAAAGGTATTTGACGAGGCTGAGAACCGTATGCATACGATCAAGGCTGTCATGGTGGCAACACTTGGTGAAAGAGAGTAGGCAAGAGCAGACAGAGTATGAAATCAGAAATATTACGTTTGTTAAAAGAGAATGATACATATATTTCCGGACAACAGCTGTGCGAACAGTTCCAGGTGTCCAGAACAGCCATCTGGAAGGTGATCGATCAGCTTAAGAAGGAAGGCTATCAGATAGAGGCGGTGCGTAACAAAGGCTACCGCCTTATCGAAAGTCCGGATGTTATGTCAAAAGCAGAGATCGACAGTCTGGTAGATACAAAGTGGGCAGGAAAGAACGTCATATATTATGATGAGACTGATTCCACAAATAACCGGGCAAAGGAAGCCGGAAATAATAAGGAACCTCATGGGACATTATTTGTTGCAGATATGCAGATGGCAGGAAAAGGGCGAAGGGGCCGCGTCTGGAAATCGCCATCCGGGAGCAGTATCTATATGACGATATTGCTGTATCCGGATATTCCGCCTGTAAAAGCGCCACAACTTACACTGATCATGGCGATTGCCGTGGCAGAAGGAATCCGGGAGGTTACCGGTCTTGAGACAAAGATTAAGTGGCCGAATGATATCGTTGTGAATGGAAAGAAAATCTGTGGTATCCTGACCGAGATGAGTACAGAGATCGATTACATCAATCATGTAGTGATCGGAGTGGGAATTAATGTGAATCAGGATACATTTCCTGATGATATTAAGGAAACTGCCTCATCACTTAAGATGGAACTCGGAAAGCGCATAAAGCGTTCCGGGCTGATCGCAGCAGTAATGAAAAACTTTGAAAAATATTATGAGATCTTTCAGGAGACAGAAGATCTGTCAGGATTGAAGGAACTTTATAATTCCATGCTGGTGAATAAGGACCGGGAGGTCAAGGTCCTGGAACCGGGGAATGAATATAAAGCATATGCTATCGGCATCAATCAGACTGGAGAACTGATTGTAAGAACGCCGGATGGAAAAGAGAAAGAAATCTATGCCGGAGAGGTATCAGTTAGAGGAGTATATGGATATGTATGATGGAAAAGTAGTGCTTTGCGGTGCTAATTCATATGAAGAAAAGTATTATCTGAATCCGGATTTTGAACAGCTTCCGGATGACGTGAAGAATGAACTGAAGATTATGTGCGTATTGTATGTGCATGACGTAGGGGGAATCCTTACGCTGGTGTTTGAAGAAGACGGAGAATTATGCTTTGAGGTATCGACCGAGGAATTCGATCCGATGTTCGATGAGATCGGAAGCCAGCTTAAGATCAAGCAGCTGCAGAGAGAGAAACAGGATCTTCTGCAGGCATTGCAGTTATATTATAAAGTATTCTTCCTGGGTGAAGAGATAAACAGCGAAGAGTAACTAGAAGGCAGCAGACAAAACAGGAGGAGAAAGATGCTTCTTGTAATCGATGTAGGAAACACAAATATTACACTTGGTGTGTTTGACAAAGAAGAATTATTTGGTACATTCCGTATGAAGACAAAGCAGCCGAGAACATCGGATGAATATGGAATTACTTTACAGGAACTCGTAGAAAGACATGGGATTGAAAGTTCCAAGATCAATGCAGTGATCATTGCATCCGTAGTACCGGATGTGATGCATTCACTTGGCAGTGCAATCATCAAATACTTCGGCGTAAAACCGGTGGTTGTATCTGCTGGAATTAAGACCGGAATCCGCATTGTCACAGAGAATCCGAGACAGGTCGGTCCGGACCGCATTGTAGATGCAGTCGGTGCGTATACTTTATACGGAGGACCAACAATTGTTGTGGATTTTGGAACAGCAACAACATTTGACGTGATCGGTCCGGACGGAACATTTGAAGCAGGTGTGATTGCACCTGGAATCAGGACTTCGGCACAGTCTCTCTGGGGAGAGGCAGATATGCTTCCGGCAATAGAGATCCGCAAACCGAAATCAATTCTTGCAAAAGAGACAATTACGGCAATGCAGGCCGGCCTTGTATACGGACAAATCGGTCAGACGGAATATATTATCAGACGAATGAAAGAAGAATCCGGATATCCGAATGCGAAAGTAGTGGCAACCGGCGGACTTGGCAAGATAATTGCAAATGAGACCGATATGATCGATGTGTACGATTCACAGCTTACGTTAAAGGGACTTCGGTTCATTTACGAAAAAAATAAAAAAAATAAATAATCTGCAGTGTTGACAGTGTAGACTTGCAAAGAAATATGCAGCACTATATATCAAGAAAGCTTCGTTTATGAATGTTAGGGGCTGTCTTATCTGATATATAGTGCTGTGTGTTTCTTGAAAAAATTACAGATAATTGTAATCTGAGTGTGATAACAGGAGTAGAAAAATGAAAATCGGGAATGTTAATCTGGCAAATCCATATATACTCGCACCGATGGCGGGAGTAACGGATCTGCCTTTCAGACTTTTATGTAAAGAACAGGGAGCAGGGCTTCTCTGTATGGAAATGATCAGTGCAAAAGCTTTGCAATATAAGAATAAAAATACAAAAGCATTGCTGGCAATCCATCCGGATGAGTATCCGGTGTCATTGCAGCTTTTTGGATCGGATCCGAAGATTATGAGCGAGATGGCAAAGATGATAGAAGAACTGCCATTTCAGATCCTGGATATTAATATGGGATGCCCGGTGCCAAAAGTAGTGCGGAATGGAGAGGGATCCGCACTTATGAAGAATCCAGAGCTGGTACATGAGATCGTATCGGCAGTATCAAAGGCAATTAAAAAGCCGGTAACGGTGAAGATCAGAAAAGGATTCGACGATGATAATATCAATGCTGTGGAGATCGCAAAGATTATCGAAGATGCAGGAGGTGCAGCGGTCGCAGTACACGGACGGACAAGAGAACAATACTATTCCGGAAAAGCAGACTGGGATATCATCCGTCAGGTCAAGGAGGCTGTATCCATTCCGGTGATTGGAAACGGTGATGTGACTTCCGGAGAGATGGCACTTCAGATGAGAAGAGAAACAGGCTGTGATGGTGTGATGATCGGAAGAGGTGCACAGGGGAATCCATGGATATTCCACGAACTCCAGGAATACGAAAGGACCGGTGTTGTTCCGCCGAGACCGACTCCGGAGAAGATCAAAGAGACGATGCTAAGACATGCAAAACTGCAGATTGAATTCAAAGGAGACTTCATCGGAATCAGGGAGATGCGTAAGCATGTCGCCTGGTATACAAAAGGAATGAAAGGTTCTGCAAAACTCAGGGATGCGATCAATCAGGTGGAATCTTATGAGGAACTGGAAGTACTTCTGGACAAAGCAATCGTATAATGTACAAAAATGCTGAAAATAAAGGAAAAACGGGTACTTGCAGCTGATAAAAAGATTGACATAAAACATGCATTTATGTATAATAATGAAATTGTGAAAGTATCATTATTATATGACAGATTAATTATTCAGATAGATGATTCAGGCATAAAAATGTCAGAGTAATATGGAACAGAAAAAGGAGCAGGAGACAGATGGAAGCAAAGAAAAAATTACTTACTTATGCTGGTTTAAAAGCACTGGAAGATGAACTTGAGAACCTCAAGGTTGTAAAACGTAGAGAGATCGCCCAGAAGATCAAAGAAGCAAGAGAACAGGGAGACTTATCAGAGAATGCAGAGTATGATGCAGCAAAAGATGAACAGAGAGACATTGAAGCACGTATCGAAGAACTGGAAGCAATTCTTAAGAATGCAGAAGTTGTAGTAGAAGACGAAGTTGATTTTGATAAGATTAATATCGGATGTACGGTAAAAGTATTTGACATCACATTTGATGAAGAGATGGAATTCAAACTGGTTGGTTCTACAGAAGCGAACAGTCTGGAAGGAAAGATTTCCAATGAATCACCGGTTGGCCAGGCATTGATGGGAAAACAGATCGGAGATGTCGTAACTGTAGAGACACAGGCTGGAGTAATGGAGTACAAGGTACTGGATATCAGCCGTTCATTATAACATTATAAAATAAGAGACAGACGGGCATCCGTCGAAGAATAACCAGAATACATGACTCAGGCCTCTCTCACACGGGAGGTCTGAATTCGGATAAGGAAGGAGAATAAAAAAGTGGCTAAGCAGCAGAACAACGGACAGGAACAGGACGTGAACCAGTTAAGAAAGGTTCGACGTGAGAAATTAGCAGACCTTCAGCAGAATGGAAAAGATCCATTTCAGATTACAAAATTCAATCAGACACATCACTCATTGGAAGTGAAGAGTCTGTATGAAGCACATGAAGCAGAACTTTTAAAAGACCACCAGACACCAGACGTAGAGGGAATGGATGAAGAACAGGCGAAAGAGGTTCTGAAGAAAGATTATGAAGAGAGAAGAAGTATCATGGATGCCAATCCGATTCATGTATCTATCGCAGGACGTATGATGTTCAAGAGAGTTATGGGTAAGGCTTCTTTCTGCAACATTCAGGATCTGCAAGGAAGTATCCAGGTATATGTTGCAAGAGATGCGATCGGGACAGACTCTTACACAGATTTTAAACGTTCTGATATTGGTGACATTTTCGGATTAGAAGGATTTGCGTTCAGAACAAGAACAGGAGAGATTTCTATTCATGCAGAGAAGATGACACTTCTTTCTAAGAGTTTGCAGATCCTTCCGGAGAAGTTCCATGGATTAACAGATACCGATACACGTTACCGTCAGAGATATGTAGATCTGATCATGAATCCAGAGTCAAAAGAGACATTTATCAAACGTTCTAAGATCATCAAAGAGATCCGTAACTTCTTAGATGGACGTGGATTTATGGAAGTAGAGACTCCGATGCTGGTAAGCAATGCAGGTGGAGCGGCAGCAAGACCATTCGAGACACATTACAATGCGCTGAATGAAGATGTGAAACTCCGTATTTCTCTGGAATTGTACCTGAAGAGACTGATCGTCGGAGGACTTGAGAGAGTATATGAGATCGGACGAGTATTCCGTAATGAAGGTGTAGATACACGTCACAATCCGGAATTCACACTGATGGAATTATATCAGGCATATACAGACTATGAGGGAATGATGGAACTGACTGAGAGTATGTTCCGTTACCTCGCAGAAAAAGTGTGCGGAAGCGCAGTTATCAGCTACAACGGAACAGTTATCGATATGGCAAAACCATTCGAAAGAATTTCTATGATCGATGCTGTTAAGAAGTATGCAGGTGTTGATTTTGCAGAAGTTAAGACAGACGAAGAAGCTAAAGCATTAGCAGATGAGCATCATGTAGAATATGAAGAACGTCACAAGAAGGGTGACATCCTGAACCTCTTCTTTGATGAGTTCTGTGAAGAGAAGATGATTCAGCCAACATTTGTAACAGATCATCCAATCGAGATTTCACCACTGACAAAGAAGAATCCGGAAGACCCGAATTATGTAGAGCGTTTCGAGTTATATGTATATGGACGTGAGATGTGTAATGCATACTCAGAGTTAAATGACCCGATTGATCAGAGAGAACGTTTTGCAGCACAGGAAGAAGCATTTGCAGCCGGTGATGAAGAGGCAAACCACACAGATGAAGATTTCCTGAATGCACTGGAAATCGGTATGCCGCCAACAGGTGGAATCGGATACGGAATCGACAGACTGGTAATGCTGCTGACAGATGCTCAGGCTATTCGTGATGTGTTATTATTCCCGACAATGAAGTCCCTCGGTGATGTAAATAAGAAAAATGATGTAAAAAATCAGGCTGCCGAAGAAATGAAAGCAGAGCCGGAAAAAATTGATTTCTCTAATGTAAAGATTGAGCCTTTATTTGAGGAAGAAGTTGATTTTGATACATTCAGCAAGTCAGATTTCAGAGCTGTAAAGGTTAAAGAGTGTGTTGCAGTACCGAAGTCAAAGAAACTCCTTCAGTTCACTCTTGATGATGGAACAGGCACAGATCGTACGATTTTAAGCGGTATTCACGCTTATTACGAGCCGGAAGAACTGGTTGGTAAAACACTGATCGCCATCACAAACCTTCCACCAAGAAAGATGATGGGAATTGAGTCTTGCGGTATGTTATTATCAGCAGTAAATAATCTGAAAGACTCAGAAGATGAAGAACTGCATCTGATTATGGTTGATAACCACATTCCAGCAGGTGCAAAGCTCTATTAAGAAGATGTATGGATGTACCGTTTCACTAAAATGACGGGATGTACTTCATTTGATCAAAACCATATAAAACAGTGATTTACATCAAACTTACATCATTTGATGCAGAAATCGGTACAGGCAAGAAAAAATCGCATAATTAGTGCAGTGAGTGGGCAATTCCAATCGGAGTTGCCCATTTTTACAACGAATAGAAAAGTAAATTTCCAAAAGTAAAAATAAAAGGAAAAGAAGGTAGAAAGATGGCAACCAAAAAGCAGATTATAAATGATTGGCAGAAGATTTTCCCAGAATTAAAAAAACAAGGTTCAATTTCATTGGACAATAGATTAGGTCCATTGATAACAGGAATTTATATTAAAGTGGTTCGAAATACATACTATACACCGATTTTTTATGTGCACAATTTATGCCGGGAATATTCGAGCATTACTACATCATTACAATGTGGCAGTGAAACAATGGCGTTAGAAAAGCATGAAGAACGATATATCTTTTCGGCAGAAAGATTAAAAAATAAATTGCCTATTCCATTAAAAGGAGATGTTTCAATAGACAAAATTATTGAAGGATATAAACTTTATTTAAGTAATCCAAAAAGAAAGTCATTCCAAGAATGTAAAGATATTGCACTGGTATGTGGCTGGTATGGAGATAAGGAAAAACTTGATAGTATTCTGAAATATATTTGGGATAATGTGCAAGATGATAAAAAGCATCCATTTTTCCGAGAAAATGGTGTAGAAGCATGGTTCGAAGAAATATGTGAGGAGTCAAGAAATTATGAGAAGCTTCATGAAATATGTGAGAAAGAAATCATAAAACACAAAGTAGAAAAATTGCCATATAGGAATATTATTTGAAGAATTAAAAAATATTGTGTTGCCCTTTGAGAGAGGAGAAATCCTTTTCTCAAAGGGCTTTTTCTATTTATACAGATATTCGCAAACTACAAGATAAAGCTAAAACTTCATATACTCTAAGCACAAGGAGGTTGAGGTTTGGCTATGAACAACAGTTTAGCAGAAGTACACCCAGAGCTTATTACGGAATGGTCGGAGAAGAATTTACCGCTTACACCTGATGATATTACCTTTGGTTCAAATAAAAAAGTATGGTGGAAAGGTACTTGCGGACACGAATGGCTGACAAGCGTTAAGGCTCGTTCTAATGGAGAAAAATGCCCGATATGTTCCGGTGCGAGAGTGATTGCAGGTATTAACGATTTGGCGACATTAGAGCCGTTACTGGCAAAGCAGTGGTCAAAAAAGAATAAGATAAAACCGACAGAGGTTTCTACTGGTTCTCATAAGAAAGTGATATGGAGATGTGAGAAAGGACACGAGTGGGAAGCTGCCGTTAAGAGCAGGACAATAAATAAAACAGGTTGTCCGTACTGCTCTCATAATAAAGTGTTGGCAGGATATAATGACCTTGCAACGCTTCTGCCGGATATAGCTGTCGAGTGGTCGGACAGAAATTATCCTTTACTTCCGACTCAGGTTACGGTCTTTGCCAATCGTAAGGTTTGGTGGAAGTGTAAGGATTGCGGCAGAGAGTGGAACACCCTTATTTCTACTCGTTCTGGTGGCAGTAAATGCCCGTATTGCAGTGGGTACATATTCCTGAAAGGGTTTAACGATTTGCAGACAACACACCCTGAAATTGCTTCGGGGTGGTCGGAGAAGAACTTGCTATTGAAGCCTGATGAAGTAAATGCAAAATCGAGGAAAAATGTCTGGTGGAAGTGCAGAAAATGTGGTAACGAGTGGAAATCAGTTATCAATGCCCGTGTGAAAGGTACGGTATGCCCCGTTTGTGCGGAGAGAGAAGTCCTTGCCGGATATAATGATTTGGCGACAACAGATAATCAGCTTCTTAGCGAATGGGATTATGAACAGAATAAACTGAAGCCGACAGAGGTATCACGAACTTCAGCAAAGAGAGCGTGGTGGAAATGCAGGCACGGTCATTCATGGAGTATGAAGATCAATGAACGGACAATTCTCGGAAAAGGTTGCAGGATATGTGAGCAGGAGTATTTATCAGTGTTTCCGGCTTTTGCCCTCAGTTATTATTCACATATGAAAGGATTGAAAATCGAACTCGGCTCAGACAGAGTTTTAGGGATACCGCTTGATACTTATATTCCATCTGAACAGGTGGCGATTGAAGTGAACAGCGGTTCAGAAGATATGGAAATCTTAAAAGAACATCTCTGTCAGCAAAGAGGAATTAAACGGATCAAGTTGCCTATGAAAACCAATGAAACAGAAATCGCTTATGCTCAGCGTATCAAAGCAGCCTTTCAAAGCGTACATATATTTATTACTTCAGATACGGAAGAAGATGTCGGGACTATCAGAAACGTATTTGAGAACTGGAGGAACAGCCAATGAGAGAAAAGAAATATCATATTTACTTAACAGCCGAAGAACAGAGCAGAGTTATTCAGTCACTTATCCGGCTGAAAAATGAGCTTCTCGAACAAGGCAGATATACTGACGCAGTGGATGATGTTCTCTGCAAGGTATTGGCAGCCAAGAAGAAGCATAATTTATTCATCTAATCAAATTGCCCAGAATATAAGAGGACCGCCTACACCGAAGTGCAAGCGGTCTTTTTTATGGGAATATTATCCATACAAATTGATACGTGAACAATCGGTGTCAGGACAGAGAAAAAAACAGCTTACCATCTATTGATAGCTGCCCTTTTCTC
>NZ_WWSA01000038.1:0-25720 GCF_009875615.1 Dorea sp. BIOML-A1 | reverse complement strand
AATATCGCCAGCCATAGCATGGCTGACGATACAAAAATTTATTATTTTTTATTGTCCTCTTGACGGGGAGCATACCAGAAACACTCCGGGGGAGTTTTTTATCTTTATATTTTCTTTTGCTTTCAATTCAGTCCGGCTTAATTGCCTGAGTCTGAACTACTTGAACTTGATGAATCACTCGAGCTTGATGAACTGCTTGAGCTTGATGAACTGCTTGAGCTTGTCTCAACCTGAATGCACTGGTTAGCCAGCCATTCTTTTACAAGATCATTCAGTGCGATCTCTTTCAGTTCTGACTTGGATGCGGCTTTCTTCAGAGCCTTCACACTGTCGTATCCGTATGCATCCGCAATCTTCTTAAGCTCTGTCTTATAAGTCTCATCATCTAACTTAATGTTCTCTTTATCTGCAATTGCCTTTGTTACCAATGTCTGCTTTACACTGGATTTTGCAGCTTTTGTTACCTGCTTTTCGAATTTCTCAACAGTTGTTCCCATCTGTTGTTTGATCAGATCATCATATGACACATTGTAAGCTTCTGCAACAGATTTGTACTGAGAGATCAGAGAATCTTCAATCTTCTTTACATCTTTCTCAGGGTATTTCTTAACTTTTGTATTATCAAGAACCTTCTGCCATGCTGCCTGCTGTAAAGAATCATTATATGTCTTCTCGTTATCTTCCTCGAGAGACTTCTTCACTTCTTCTTTATATTCTTTTACTGTCTTAGATTCCTTTGACACCTTCTTTACAAACTTGTCCGTAAGCTTCGGTGTCTTCTTTTTGGAAATAGATTTTACTGTAATTGTAAATGTAACATCTTTTCCTGCCAGGTCAGAACTTCCGTAATTCTCCGGAAACTTTCCGTTCCAGTCAAAGGTATCGCCTGCATTATGTCCGATGATACTGTCTTCAAATCCATCAATAAAAGAGTTGGAACCTATCTCTAATGGATAATCTGTGGATGATCCGCCGTCAAATGCTTCTCCGTTCATCTTTCCGACAAAATCAATTGTCGCTGTATCACCTTTCTTTACTGCACGGCCTGTTACTTCTTCTGTTGTTGAATTTTCATCCAGTACTGATTGAATCTGTGTATTCACATCATCATCCGTTACTTCACTTGGTTTGTCAACCTTATCTACTTCAACGCCTTTATAAACAGAAACCTTAATATTCTCTGTTTCCAGACCTTTGGCAGACTGGCAACCAGTCATCATAAGAGAGACTGCCATAACACCTGTTAATAACATTGCCACTTTCTTTTTCATAGTGCACCTCGTTTTATTATTCATTTTAAGGTGGGCATCATAATCCCATCTGATTTCTTGGTATACGTTTACGCATACTATTTTGTTATATCACATTTAGAAAAACTTTCATAGCATTTTCACATATATTTCATTCTTTTATCAAATTTTTCATTTTGAAATCGTCTACTTTTCCCGTATACTTCTTGCACTCCCACCAAAACAATGTTAGAATATTTGTTATGGAATATAGAATATAGGAGGTTTATTGTGAAGACATTTACAATTGTATTATTGGTAATCCTTGTGATTTTGATCGTTGCATGTGTTGTATTATATTTCGTTGGAAAGAAAGCCGAGAAGAAACAGGCAGATCAGCAGGCACAACTTGATGCAGTTGCACAGACTGTTTCCATCCTGGTTATCGATAAAGGTCGTATGAAATTAAAAGAAGCCGGCTTACCGGATATCGTAATCGAAAATACACCAAAGTATCTTCGTCGTTCTAAAGTACCGGTAGTAAAAGCCAAAGTCGGACCAAAGATCATGACACTTATGTGCGACGCACAGGTTTATCCTTTGATTCCGGTTAAGAAAGAAGTAAAAGCTACTATCAGCGGTATTTACATCACAGCAGTAAAAGGTGTAAGAGGTCCGCTGGACGTACCGGAAAAGAAAAAGGGATTTTTTGCAAGATTAAGAAACAAATAAGTACTTAATAAATAACAGCATTGGAACCTATCGCCCCAATGCTGTTATTTTTATGTCTATATTACAGTCTGCAACCGGATCTCCGTTGATGTCCAGCGCATAGTTCACATGTACCGTGATCTTTTCATCCTGTTCTTCGAACCGGATATCTTTTGTAAAGACCCCGATCATCATCTCACCGTATGGTGTCTCATACTGTGTCATATTGATCTTGTCTTTCTCGAATACCATATGCGTATTTGTAATTCCACTCTTAATGATCTCAACCTTCCGGTCATCCATAATTCTGACCTTATTCTTGATCGTTCCCGGAATTCCTTCTACCAGTTCATCATAAATCACATAATGTTTTCCGTTTTTTTCATAATAATTTGCGGGTGCGATCACTTCGATCGGTTCATTTCCCGGCTCATCACCCTGCGCTTCTATCCCGGTCACATCCTGATGCAGACCGGATATACTTAATAATACGTCTTTTGTCATATATTCTCCTAATAATCTTCAATATCAATTGCCTGTGTCTTATCTACATCATATGGCAGGATTGAATTGGCAAATTTCTTAAACTTTTCTGCTGCATCACTGACATAAAAATCATATGCCGCCGGTTCTCCCGATGTATTGGCAATTTTCTGCTCTTCCAGTATCTGCTTCAAATCCATCGCTGTCTCGTACGCCGGATTTACAATATGTACAGACTCTCCAAAATATGCCATAATCCTGGATCTGAGAAGCGGATAGTGGGTACATCCCAGAATCAGTGTATCAATCTCCGACTTTCTCATATCGGACAGATAGATATCGATCACTTCTTCTGTGATCTTATGCTTTGCAAATCCTTCTTCTACCAGCGGAACAAATAACGGACATGGTTTTCCTATAACTTCCGCTTCCGGCATAAGTTTTCTGATCTCTTTGGTATAAGTCTCGCTCTTGATCGTTGCCTCTGTACCAAGTACGCCGATCTGACCGTTTTTCGTCTCTCTTACGGCAGCTCTTGCTCCCGGTACGATCACTCCGATGATCGGAATATCAAATTCTTCCTTCACCGTCTCCAGCGCCAGTGCACTGGCCGTGTTGCATGCGATCACGATTGCCTTTACATTCTTTGTCTTCAGGAAACGGATGATCTGTCTGGAAAAACGGATAATGTTATTCTTTGACTTACTTCCGTATGGAACTCTTGCTGTATCCCCAAAATATACTACATTTTCATTCGGCAGCTGACGCATGATCTCTCTTGTGACGGTCAAACCGCCGACTCCCGAATCAAACACACCGATTGCTGCAGTGTTCCTGTTTTTATTTTCCACGATATTAAATCTCCTTTTATGAATACTCCACCATATTTTACTATTGTACCGTCTTGGACGTGCATTTTCAAGAGATTTTATGTCGAAACCTCCCTTGTATACTTTGCTATAAAAAAAGTTACCTGCCATAAAACAGATAACTTTTTATTCTTTATTCCGGTTTTAATTACAGAGCCAGCTCTTTTGCAATCTCATACTGGTAAGCAGGAATTCCTTTTGTCATTCCAAGTGCTTCATCAATATCGAAGTCTACATACTCACCATGTTTGTAACCTACAACACGGTTTGTCTTTCCTTCAAGCAGAAGATCTACGGCTTTTGCTCCCATGATAGAAGCGTATACTCTGTCTTTACATGTCGGGCTTCCACCACGCTGCATGTGTCCGAGAATCGTTGCTCTTGTCTCCATACCGGTTGCTTCTTCAATTCTCTTAGCCATGTTCATAGAATCTCCAACACCCTCTGCATTGATGATGATGTAGTTCTTCTTTCCACGTTTTCTTGATTCCTGAATATCTTCAATGATCTTCTCTTCGTCATAATCATGCTCTTCAGGCATCAGGATCTTCTCTGCTCCGTTTGCAATACCGCACCACAGTGCAAGGTATCCTGCATCTCTACCCATAACCTCGATGATAGAGCATCTCTCATGAGAAGTTGATGTATCACGTACTTTGTCAATAGCCTGCATAGCTGTATTAACGGCTGTATCGAATCCGATTGTATATTCCGTACAGGCAATATCCAGATCGATCGTTCCCGGAAGTCCGATTGTGTTGATTCCGAAGTTAGCAAGTTTCTGAGCTCCGGCAAATGATCCGTCACCACCGATGACTACCAGACCATCAATACCATATTTTTTACAGATAGCTGCTGCTTTCTGCTGACCTTCCTCTGTACGCATCTCTGCACAACGGGCTGTCTGAAGAATTGTACCTCCGCGCTCAATTGTATCGGATACGTCTCTGGCTGACAGATCGATAATTTCCTCGTTTAAAAGTCCCTGATATCCTCTTCTGATACCTCTTACTTTCAGTCCTTTACTCAGTGCTGTACGAACAACGGCACGGATTGCTGCGTTCATTCCAGGAGCATCTCCACCACTTGTCAATACACCTATTGTACGAATTACTTTTTTGTCTGCCATGATTCATTCCTCCATTGTATTAGTTTGTTCCAATTATCTTTTAACCATTATCATTTCTCTCCGATGATATTGTACATGAATTAATGCACGCTTTCAATGGGTTTTTCTATAACTTTTACACAACTTTCACCAAGATAATTCGTCAATCTGCTCAACAACACCTCATCTGCTGTCACATTCCAGCCTTTTGGCAGGCGTTTTACTGCTTTTTCTTTTTTGCAATAAATGATAACTTCATCCATTCCTTCAGAGACTTTCAAAATATCCTGCAGCATTCCTTCCTGCTGAAGATATGTCTCTTTATCCGGATACTGCAGCCATAATTCCTTTCTCGTCTGAGCAAATGGAATCACCTGTTCGCAGATCAGTTTGCTCGGTGCATCATCTTCCTCTGATACACGGCCCTTGATGAATACCTTGGCTTCCTCATTCAGATACATCTGATTCTTTTCAAAATCTCTCGGGAAGATCACGACTTCTACCGATCCAACCAGATCTTCCAGTGTGATAAATGCCATCACTTTATTTGTCTTGGTATACTTGATCGTCTTATTCGTAATCATACCTCCGACAATCTCTTTTGCGCCGTCATGCACCTTCGTTCTTCCGGTTTCATCATCCAGCTGGAAATCCAACGTCGTCCTGGATATATTTTTTCTCCATTTTTCTTCATAGTCTTCCAGTGGGTGTCCGCTCAGATATACTCCGAGCACTTCTTTTTCAAATGCAAGCTTTGTCTCTTTTTCATACTCACCAACATCCGGAAGTGGTATATCGAATTCTGATTTCTGATCATCACTTACGATATCGAACAGTGAAAGCTGTCCCGTCATAGAGTATTTCCGCTCCCGGTTCACCTGATCCAGAATCTGCACATAGACCACCATGAACTGCTTTCTTGTACCACCCAGACTGTCAAATGCTCCGGACTTGATAAAGCTTTCTATCGTACGCTTATTGACCTCTTTTCCGGACAGCCGCTCGATAAAGTCTTTCAGGTTGCTGAATGGCCCTCCGTTTTTTCTTTCTTTGATGATCGATTCTATCACCGGCTTTCCGATACTCTTGATCGCCGCCAGGCCATAACGGATGTTACCGCTGTCAACAGAGAAGCTTCCCTCTCCTTTATTGATATCCGGCGGAAGGATCTTAATTCCCATCTGCCGGCAGCTGTAAATATACTCTGACACTTTCCCCGGATTATCGATCACGGAAGTCATAAGTGCTGCCATAAATTCTACCGGATAATAATATTTTAACCAGGCTGTCTGATAAGATACCACCGCATATGCCGCAGCATGCGACTTGTTAAATGCATATTTGGCAAAATCAATCATTTCATCATAGATTTTATTTGCCGTCTTCTCGTCGATTCCATTGGCAATACAGCCTGGTACGCCCTCATCCGGATTCCCATACACAAAGTTCTGACGTTCTTTCTGCATGACGTCGCCCTTCTTCTTGGACATTGCTCTTCGCAGGAGGTCACTTCGTCCGAGTGTATAACCTGCCAGATCACGCACGATCTGCATAACCTGCTCCTGATATACGATACAGCCGTAAGTCGGCGCAAGGATCGGCTCCAGCTGCGGGCAGTCATAGGTAATGCTTTCCGGGTTATTCTTGCCTTTGATATACTGCGGGATGAAGTCCATCGGACCCGGACGATATAATGAAATACCGGCGATAATATCTTCCAGATTCTGTGGCTTCAGTTCTTTCATGAAGTTCTTCATACCGGCGCTTTCAAGCTGGAATACTCCGTCCGTCTTTCCTGTTCCGATGGATGCAAGGACTGCTTTATCATCATAATCTATCTTATTGATATCAATCGTCTTTCCACTGCTGATACCTGCCAGACGTTCTGCATCCTGGATAACTGTTAATGTACGGAGTCCCAGGAAATCCATCTTCAAAAGTCCCAGTTCTTCCAGAGTTGTCATGGTAAACTGTGTTGTCACAGAGCCATCGGATCCAAGTGAAAGAGGCACAAACTCCTCTATTGCCCTCTGACCGATCACGACACCTGCCGCATGCATGGATGTATGTCTCGGAAGACCTTCCAGTCTTCTCGACATATCGATCAGTTCCTTTACCTGTTCATCTTCCTGATACAGTTTTTTGAATTCCGGATTCATCTTCAGGGCTTTATCTAACGTAATATTCAGCTCTGTCGGCACCATCTTTGCAATGCTGTCTACAAATGCATATGGAAGATCCATCACACGTCCCACATCACGGATGACTCCGCGGGCCGCCATCGTACCAAAAGTTACGATCTGTACCACCCGGTCTGCACCGTACTTTCTTCCTACATAGTCGATAACTTCCTGCCGCCTTTCGAAACAGAAGTCCACGTCAATATCCGGCATGGATACTCGTTCCGGGTTCAGGAACCGCTCGAACAGCAGCTGATACTTGATCGGATCAATACTTGTGATTCCCAGACAGTACGATACGATACTTCCTGCCGCCGAACCTCGTCCCGGTCCGACCTTGATCCCCTGTGTTCTTGCATAATTGATAAAATCCCACACGATCAGGAAATAATCCACATATCCCATAGATTGAATGACCGACAATTCATACTCCAGACGTTCTTTCAGCGAATGATCCCCGTCCGGATAACGTTCTTTCAGGCCATCAAAGCAAAGCTTATTCAGATATTCCCAGGAAGTATATCCCTCCGGCACATCATATTTCGGCAATTTGGTAACACCGAATTCAATCTCCACATTACAACGGTCCGCAATCTTCTGTGTATTCTCAAGCGCCTGCAGTGCATATGGAAACAGCTGCCGCATCTCTTCCTCAGACTTAATATAATACTGACCGCCTTCATACCGCATACGGTCTTCATCTTCCAGTTTCTTTCCAGTCTGGATACACAACAGAATATCATGAGGCTTTACATCTTCGGCATAGGTATAATGTACATCATTCGTCGCAACAAGCTCAATCCCCGTCTCCTGAGCCATACGAAGGAGCGACTGATTCACGATCTGCTGCTCCTGCATCCCATGATCCTGCAGTTCCAGGAAAAAATTCCCTTTTCCGAAAATGTCCTGATACCTAAGTGCTGCTGCCTTTCCTTCTTCATACATCCCACGCAGGATATTCTTCTGTACCTCACCGGCCAGACATGCACTGAGCGCAATGATCCCTTCATGAAATTCCTGCAGTACTTCGATATCTACCCTCGGTTTATAATAATAGCCTTCCGTAAATCCTCTGGATACGATCTTCATCAGATTGTGATATCCGATATCATTTTCTGCCAGAAGTACCAGATGGTAGTAACGGTCATCACCGCTTCCGACAGCCTCTTTATCAAATCGAGATCCCGGTGCAACATAGACCTCGCACCCGAGAACCGGTTTGATTCCTGCTGCTTTTGCCGCACGATAAAAATCAATAACACCATACATCACACCATGGTCCGTAATCGCCACACTGTTCATCCCGAGTTCTTTTACCCTGGCTACACATTCTTTAATTTTATTTGAGCCATCCAACAGGCTGTACTCTGTATGGACGTGAAGATGTGCAAAGCTCATAGCTTTCTCCCTTCCTGTTAAATATATTGAAAAAAGGTGCTCCCTTCAGGGAACACCCTCTCAAACATTCATGTTTGCCTTAGTCTTCTTTTCCAGTTCCAAGAAGCATGAATTTTACAAGTTTATCGATATCCTGTGGCTCATGAGCAACGATTTCCAATTCCGGAATTTCTCCGTTAGAGAAAATATTTGCCATAGATACATACTGAGATAATTTTGACTTTAAGTTCAGTCTGTCACCTTCACCTGTTACAAGTTCAACTTTTCCTTCACAAGAATCAACTACTTTGAAAAATCCTTCGATATCTGTAATATTCTGTACTTTCATTTCTCATTCTCCTTTTTATTCATTTTATTATTAACAATCTTAATGCTTTTATTATACCTTATTTCTTTTTCATTTCAATATTCTTTTCTGAAATTTTTATACGACCTTCTTTAAGAAGTCTTCCGACAGCACGTTTGAACGCATTTTTACTCAATCCGAATTCCTGTTTGATCAGTTCCGGATCCGCCTTGTCATTAAACGGAAGCTTCCCGCCATATTCTTCCATGCGTTTCATGATCAGCGCTGCATCCTCATCCATCTGAAGAAATGCTTTTTCTCTGACACTTAAGTCTAATTTTCCGTCCTCTCTTACTTTCAGGACTCTGGCAGATACACGATCACCGACTTTTAACCTGCCAAAAGCTTCTCTCTTTGGAATTAATGCACTGTAACAGTTATCCACTGCCACAAACACGCCAAAGTTATCACTCGTCTCGTAAATGATTCCTTCTACATGATCATCCTTTTTATATGGAGAATCTGTACGAAGCTTCTCATATACTTTCATCGTTGCACAAAGTCTTCCGGACTTGTCCACGTAAAGTGCAACCAGAACTTCATCACCTTTTTTCACTTTCGCAGTCTGCTCTTTGAATGGAAGAAGAAGATCTTTCTCCAGTCCCCAGTCAAGGAATGCACCGATTCTTCCTGCGTCTGCAACCTTCAGTACAGCCAGTTTATCCAGCGTGATCTTCGGTTCCTGTGTGGTTGCGATCAGACGGTCGGAGGAATCTTTGTATAAGAATACTTCTACCGGATCTCCGACTTCTACATCTTTCGGCACCTGTTTTTTCGGAAGCAGAACTTTGTCATCTTTGTTTCCCAGATATACTCCGAACTCCACTTCTTTGACGATCATCAATCTTCTTTTCTTTCCCAAATAATCTGTTAATCCCATATATTTCCTCTCTGTTTCCTTCTCTTTTTAATGTATCTGTTACCTGCTTACGCAAATCTGAATTCGATCACTGCATACGGCTTTGCATTTTCATCACATAATTCAACGACTGTTCTGTCATCTTCTGCTGCAATCCGCGGATAGATCATATCACCATATACTGCAGATTTCTTATATTCCACTCGCATCTGGTGTACTTCTTTGTCTTTCGGAAGCGACTCCAGTGCCATCTGCACATACTGGCAGTTATTAACATGCTCATTCGTGTCGATATGATATCTGCGCACCGGAAAGCTTTCCAGTTCTTCCGATTCTGTTGGAAGAGGAATCTTTCTGGATTCGTATGTCATCTCATATGGCTCTCCGGTTCCATATGGGGCAATCTCTGATTCATCCGGTCTTGCCGGACGTCCTCTCTCTATATCCATGTATACCCACAGGGAATTGGCATATGCGACATCGTTTCCATTCTCATCTGTCATGCAGAAATTACGCTCCCCGAACAATCCCTTGAAATCTGTCGCCCAGGTACTGGTCTGTATCTTCTCTCCTATCTCCGGATACCGTTCTACGACTACCTGCCACGACGACAGGATCCAGGCTCTTTTCCGCTCGCTGCAATGCATGATTCCCAGTCCGAGATCTTCCGATTGAAATGTGCTGCAGTCCTGAAAATAATTCACGATCCCCGGCAGTGTGATTCTTCTGGTATGATCCACTTCACTGAACCGGATTCTTCCCTCTGTAGTATATTGATTGTCTCTCATAGTTAGTCTGACTCCTTTGTATGCTCTTCTTCCGTATTCTTATCGGAATTCCCGAAGAAAAACCATTTTATCTTGAATTCCGAAGCAGCAGTTACCATCTCATATTCTTCTGCACTGAGTGCTTCTTTCAGTTCTTTTTTTCCGTCTTCATCAACCACCGCACAGGTCGCATTGGTAAAGCACAGGCTCGGGTACAGCACGCACCACCAGTTATGTCCTTTTCCGCTTCCGAGAGTGATCCTCAGCGCCTCATACTCTCCTTCCGGAAATATGATATCACCATACCGTTTATCCGGGAAATAGCAGCTCGTCACCTTTGCCTGTGCCCGGTATGACACGCCTTCTTTTTTTAACACTTCATCAGCAGTCTTCACCAGTTCCTTCTGATGCTTTTTCACCCAGTCTTTCGTTAACTGTGCGCTTTTACGCTCCGTTTCCGGCATCTGTGATTTCATATAGCTAAGTACCGTATCCCGGACGTGCAATTTAATCCGCTGATCCTTCACACTATTGCTTTCTGCGATCACATGAAAGCGGAACACTTCCTCTGCCAGCGTTTTCTGCGTCTGTGCAATCTCCGCATGAACAACTTCCATACGCCGTTCCATAATCCCGGTTGTCAGCGCAAATGACAGCAGACATGCTATAATCAGGCAAATTCTTTCCCGTTTCATCTATGTATCTCCTTCCTGCCTCTTACCGTTCACGGATACTGCATGAACGGTAATTCTTACTGATACAGGAAGTCTTGACACAATGGTTCTTATCTATACACTCCTGGCATACTTTCTGAATT
Source organism: Dorea sp. BIOML-A1 (assembly GCF_009875615.1). Lineage (NCBI taxonomy): Bacteria > Bacillati > Bacillota > Clostridia > Lachnospirales > Lachnospiraceae > Dorea > Dorea sp. BIOML-A1. The sequence continues at coordinate 14,953 of NZ_WWSA01000038.1, read as the reverse complement.
TTTTGTTTTCTAGTTCTGCTTTGTACGGATCACATCGATCACGGTCGTTACCTGATTATCGATATGTTTACACATAACATCTGTTGCAGCTTTCTTCTCCCCTTTGCTGATATACTCGATAATTGCCGCATGTTCTGCAATGAGCTGTGGATATGCTTCTTCACGCTTCAGATATTCCACACGATAACGGTACATCTGCTCACGCAGGTTATTCAGAAGCAGAATCAGTTTCTGATTATCCGTTGCCATGTAAATGATATCATGAAAACGTACATCGGCTTCCGCAATCTCTGTGATATCCTTGCTTTTTAAGATCATCTTGAACTCTTCGGCCGCTTTCTTCATCTCTTCGATCTCTTCATCTGTGATCTTCTCACATGCAAGCTGAACCGCCAGTTCTTCCAAAGCCTTTCTTACTTCCAGGACATCCCGCATATTCTTCTCTGTGATCTCTGCGACTTCCGCTCCCTTTCTCGGGATCATCAGCACAAGACCTTCCAGCTCCAGCTTACGGATAGCTTCACGGATCGGAGTACGGCTGACTCCCAGTTTATTGGCAAGCTGGATCTCCATCAGTCTTTCTCCCGGTTTTAACTCGCCTCGAAGAATCGCCTGTCTCAAAGTATTGAACACGACATCTCTAAGTGGCAGATACTCATTCATGTTTACTTTAAAATTCGGTTCCATGCCTATTTCCTCCTTGCATTATGTATGCCGGTCACATACACCTGCTTTGCTAATTGCTTTTCTCTTATCTTTGCTGCTGCTTTTCTTGCTTTCTCTTTTGTCTCATAAAGGCCGAATACCGTTGGACCACTTCCGCTCATCATCGCATTCAGTGCTCCCTGCTCCTTCATGACATTTTTAATCTGTTCAATAACCGGATATTCTTCGATTGTTACTTTCTCCAGTACATTTCCCATCCGGGATGCTACCTTTGTAATATCCTGGTCATACAGCCCATCGATGATTCCGTCAATATCCGGATGATTCTCAATCTCATGGGAATCCAGCTTCTCATAGACCAGTTTTGTCGACACACTGATCGGCGGTTTTGCGATCAGCACATGGCATTTCGGACATGCCGGAAGTGGTGTGAGGATCTCTCCTATCCCTTCTGCAAGAACGGTTCCGCGCATAACACAATAAGGAACATCTGCTCCCAGTGTCACGCCTCTTTCCATCAGTTCTTTCTGTGAAAGTCCAAGCGAAAACATACGGTTGATCCCGAACAGTACGGCTGCCGCGTTCGAACTTCCGCCTGCCATTCCTGCCGCTACCGGTATATGTTTATCTAATGTGATCTTCACGCCTTCCTTTACATGAAACTCTTTCATCAGAAGGTCTGCTGCCTGATACGCCAGGTTATTCTCATTCACGGGCAGATAAAAAAGATTCGTCAACAATTCTATACCCGGTTTTTTCGTCTTTTCCATCCGGATCTGGTCATACAGGTATACCGTCTGCATCACCATCCGCACATCGTGATAACCGTTCTCTCTCCGTCCCAGAACATCCAGACCCAGATTAATCTTTCCAAGTGCTTTCAATTCCATTTTATCCATCTTATTTATCTCCTTACATTTTGTATACAATGTTCTTACAGTATACCCAAATTTTGCTTAAAAATCAATATTTTATCGCCTTTATTTATACCTTCTTTTTCCATATGATTAACTTCTTTTATATTTTCCACCGTTGTGTTATATTTTTTCGCAAGATTCCATAATGTATCCCCCTGTTGTACGAAATATCCGACAATTCCGGGACGGCTTTCCAACTCTTCGGTATCCATCGGGCGGAATTCCGCAGATTCAATATTCTGTATCTGCACCGGTTCTTTCTGAAAACAGTTGAATGCCAGAACGGCTTTGACTTCTACTTCACCGCTTCCCATGAGATTTACCGAAAGCTGCTCGACCGTACAATCCATATCTTCCATATCCGGTTCGCCGCCCCCGTTTTCCAGGAGATAACTGAACGGAACCATTCCATTCCATACGCCAAACGGCGTCTGATCATCTTCCCGCACATATAGAAACCGCAAGTGCAGCACACCGTCGATATGTACACCATCCGTCTCTGCTTTTACTGTTTCCATCTGAATCTTTCCTTTACAGTGACAGATCTGCAAGATATCCTCTTTCAGCTCCGGCAGTGTTAATTCTTCACTGATCCTGCATTTGGAATGATTCTGAAGTTTTAACCGGAAGAACCTCTTTTCTTTCATCTCCGGAATACAGATATGATCCAGCATATACAGATCTTCCAGTATCTGGATCTTCTCTTCCTCGTAGACAATCAGACGGACTTGCAGCGTTGCTTCTATGCCAAGAATACGCATCTCGCCGTTCTCATCCATCCGCGGCTCTACATTAATATCCGTAAGATGTAATTCTGACTGATGATACATTCCGGGCATCACACCCATACATTCGATCTGCCCCTCATACGGGACTGTCCGGCCTATCCAATCCGTCTTTCCTTCTGCCGTTTCGTACAGGCAGAACATGTTAAGTTCACCACTAATCAGCAGTTCATCTGTTCCTAACTGTGTATCCGCTTTTCCACCTGTCACATCCGTCCACAAAAGTGTGCCGATATGCTCCTTTGTACCGCTCAATGTGACCTCTTCTTTAATCCTGTAAGTATCTTTTCCGGTAGCAAATACTTTTAGAATCTCTTCTTCTTTCATTTTCTTAAAAACCGGAACTTTCTCTTCTACATCGGTTGTAATCTCTTCACCGGTACACTTTTCGGTTCCGATGGAAATCTCTGCCAGTGTCTTGATGTTCAGTTTTCTTGAGTGGATCATCGTTACAGTAACCTCGGTGTCAGACGTCTGAAGCACCAGGTTTCCTTCCGGTTCCTGCTCCAGATAGATCATCTCTTCAAATGGGATCCGCCCTTCCAGGCTTGCCGGTACCGGAACCATCTCATCTGCCATATAAAGAACTTTGAACTCCAGTTTTCCCGATACTTTCAGATAGCTTTCTACCTGTTTCATCTCCTCTACCCGCAACATCCCATTGCTTAATATAATCTTTCCCACATCCCGTTTTGCCTCCGGAACATTATAATCCCCGTCAATATAGAACTGGTCATTTACTGTCCTTCCATTTTGAAATATACGGATCTCTTTTTTCTGATATTCCATTGTTCCTGCCTCCTTTTACAACATCTTTTATTCATATATAATCTGCTTTTCTGTGTACGGCATCTTTATGACAATGTATGGATATGTCTTTTTCTTGTGTATTTTTTCCTTTTTCTCCGGGCCCTGAAGCGTTGTACGGATAACCACTGTATCCACTGTCTCATAACATGCATTTACTTCAATGCTGTAGCCGGTCGTCTGCTGTGTCCCGTACCCCCGCACTACATACAGGTATGTTTCTTCCTTTCCTGTATCTGCATAACTGATCCACATTTCCTTTTTTCCAGCTTCTTTTATCTCTTCTTTCAGTTGTTCCGGAATCTCTTCTTTTTTTACAATCTCATATGTAACATCTCCTGTTTTCTGTTCTTCTATCGTGCCAAAACTACAACCGGAAAGCAGCGTTGTAACTGCGATCACGGTTAAGAACATTTTTATTCTCTTCAATACAGCCTTCTTCTATTTTCTCTCTACTATCTTACACACTATGGGTGTAAAAAATGCGGATTTTATGCTATGATAAAATAACTAGAATGAAAAGGAGTATTCATTATGAGAATTATACCAGTTGCCTTATTCGTGATCTTATTCCTGATTATCGGCATTCCGGTTCTTGGAATTGAATGGCTGATTGGGAAAATCAGCAAAAAGACAATGGATTATTCCAGTCTGCGGATCGTCCAGTGGGCATTTAAAGTGATTGTCCGCCTTGCCGGGATCGAGCTCACTGTCATCGGTGAGGAGAATGTTCCGGACGAGCCGGTTCTTTTTATCGGAAACCACAGAAGTTATTTTGATATCGTGATCACGTATGCAAGATGCAAAAACCTGACCGGTTACATTGCCAAAAAAGAGATGCTCTCTATTCCGCTTCTCCGCACCTGGATGAAGCGTCTCTACTGTCTCTTCCTTGACAGGGAGAATCCGAAAGAAGGCTTAAAGACTATCCTTCAGGCAATCGATTATGTAAAACACGGTGTATCTATCTGTATCTTTCCGGAAGGTACCAGGAACAACGGCGAAGAATTATCTTTACTTCCGTTCCACAACGGTTCCTTTAAGATTGCAGAGAAGACCGGATGTCCGATCGTACCGATGAGTCTGAATAATACCTGTGATATTTTTGAAGGTCATATACCTTTCATTAAGAAAACACACGTTATTTTGGAATATGGCAAACCAATCTATCCGAAAGAACTGGACAAAGACGAGAAAAAACGTATCGGCGAACATTGCAGTAACATCATCCGCGAGACTATTCATAAGAATCAGGCACTTGTTTAGTGCCTGTTTTTTTCTTTTACATTTATTCTCTTAAGTGCTATAATAAAACGGTATAACTAAAAAAGAAATGTACTGCAAACAGCAGTAAAAAGGAGTTTGAAAATGAGCAAACGCAATCTTACCTTGCTGACCGATCTGTACGAGCTCACCATGATGCAAGGGTATTACGAAAAAGGGCAGAATGAAAAAGTTATTTTTGATGTATTTTTTCGTCAGAACCCTTGCAACAACGGATATTCTGTATGTGCCGGTCTTGATCAGGTAATTGATTATATAAAGAATCTGCATTTTACTTATGAAGATGTAGATTATTTAAGAGGTCTTGGGATTTTTAAAGAAGACTTTCTTCATTATCTGAGCGGTTTCCACTTCAGTGGTGATATCTATGCCATCCCTGAGGGAACCGTCATATTTCCGAAGGAGCCTCTTCTGAAAGTGATTGCTCCGATTATGGAAGCGCAGCTTGTTGAGACAGCGATCCTGAATATCATTAATCATCAGTCACTGATCGCAACCAAGACTTCCCGTATTGTATTTGCCGCTAACGGCGATGGTATTATGGAATTCGGTCTGCGCCGTGCACAGGGTCCTGATGCAGGATTATATGGTGCAAGAGCAGCGATGATCGGCGGATGTGTCGGCACATCCAATGTGCTTGCCGGACAGATGTTTGACGTCCCTGTTATGGGAACCCACGCACACAGCTGGATCATGAGTTTTCCGGATGAATACACTGCATTCAGGACTTACGCAGAGATGTATCCGGACAACTGCACACTCTTAGTTGACACATACGATACGTTAAAATCCGGTGTTCCGAATGCCATCCGTGTATTCCGGGAATTCAAAGATTCCGGAAAACCACTGAACAAATACGGAATCCGCCTGGACAGCGGTGATCTTGCATACCTTTCAAAAGAAGCACGGAAGATGCTGGACGATGCAGGCTTCCCTGAAGCTACCATCTGTGCTTCCAATGATCTGGATGAATTCCTTCTTCACGATCTGAAGATGCAGGGCGCAGCCATTGATTCCTGGGGTGTCGGTACCAACCTGATCACATCCAAGGACTGCCCTTCCTTCGGAGGTGTGTACAAGCTGGCTGCCATCCAGAATGAAGAAGGAGAATTCGTTCCGAAGATAAAAATATCTGAAAATACCGAGAAGATCACCAATCCTGGTAATAAGACGATCTACCGTATCTATGAAAAAGAGAGCGGTAAGATCAAGGCAGACCTTATCTGTTTTGCCGATGAAGTCATCGATACCGAACAGGATCTGCTTCTCTTCGACCCGATAGAGACATGGAAAAAGACGAAACTTTCCGGTGGCACCTATACAGTACGCGAGATTCTTGTACCTGTCTTCAAAAACGGCGAATGCATTTACAAATCTCCGACATTAAAAGAGATTGCCTCATATTGCTGCACGGAAAAAGACACTTTATGGGATGAGACCAAGCGTCTCTTCTATCCGCACAGAGTTTATGTGGATCTTTCCAAAAAACTCTACGATGTTAAAAAATCACTGCTGGATCAGATGAATATGACAGATTAAAGGAGGACTTATTGATCATGAAAATTATAGTATTAGCAGGCGGACTCAGTCCGGAAAGAGATGTATCCTTACTTTCGGGAGCCGGAATTTGTAAAACTCTCCGGGAGATGGGACATCAGGCATTTCTTCTGGATGTGTTCTTCGGCCTTCCATACGATTCCGATAAATTAGAAGAAATATTCGACCGTCCGGACGGCGGGCTTGAGATTTCCAAGGGAATCTCAACATCTGTACCGGATCTGGGTGCACTTCGCAAATCACGCCCGGATCAGTCACCTTCCGAAATCGGACCAAATGTTATTGAACTCTGCCAGATGGCTGATATCACATTCATGGCTCTTCACGGTTCTATCGGTGAAAGCGGAAAACTTCAGGCAACTTTTGATAACCTGGGAATCAAATACACCGGACCGAACTCTCTTGGATGTACATTATCCATGAACAAACTGGTCACAAAACAGATTTTCAAAACCAGTGGTGTCCCGACTCCAAGAGGAACTTCACTGACAGTAAAAACGAAAGATACCCGTCTGGATGAACTTGGATATTACCTTCCACTGGTTGTAAAGCCATGCTCAAACGGATCTAGTATCGGTGTATATATCTGCCACACAGAAGAAGACTATTATGATGCGATCCACAAATCTTTTGATATAGACAACACAGACGAGGTTGTCATCGAACCATTTATCAAAGGCCGTGAATTTGCCTGCGGTATTCTTGCCGGAAAAGCACTTCCGCTCGTTGAAATTGTTCCAAAGGACGGACTCTTTGATTATGCGAACAAATATCAGGCAGGCGGTGCTTCCGAAATCTGTCCTCCTATATCACTGGATGCAGAGACACAAGAACTGATCCAGCGTGCCGGTGAACGTGCCTTTGAAGCACTCCGCATGGATGTATACTCCCGTGCAGACTTTATCGTATCCGATGCAGACGGTGAATTCTACTGTCTGGAAATGAATGCCCTTCCGGGAATGACCGCAGCAAGCCTTCTTCCGAAAGCTGCCAAAGCTGCCGGATATGAATACAGCGAACTTTGTGAGGCCATTATTCAGGAATCCATGAAAGCCCGCTATTAAGGAGGATGAATATCCATGAAAAATCTTTCAATTGAAAATATAACCAGAGCCTGCAAAGGGACTTTCCACGGCGATGAGAGTATTCTCAGCCAGGAAGTATCCGGTGTCGTGATCGACAGCCGGAAAGTCCAGCCTGGTTACTTATTCGTTGCCATTGACGGAGAACGTGTCAACGCACACAAATTCATCCCGGACACTGTAAAAGCCGGTGCTATGTGTGTTGTCTCCCACGAAGATCTCGGTGAGACGGATTTTCCTTATATTCTGGTAGAATCCACAGGGCAGGCACTGCTTGACATTGCCAAGCTTTATCGTGATTCTTTTGATATGAAAGTTGTCGGAATTACCGGAAGTGTCGGAAAGACCAGTACCAAAGAGATGATTGCCTCTGTTCTGGCTCAGAAATATCATGTACATAAAACACTTGGAAACTTCAATAACGAATGGGGACTTCCGATCACGATCTTCGATATGCCGGAGGATACAGAGGTTGCCGTACTTGAGATGGGTGTCAATCACTTCGGTGAGATGCGCCGCCTTTCATCTGTATCCAGCCCTGATATCTGTGTGATCACCAATATCGGTATCGCACATCTGGAGTTCTTCAAGACAAGAGAAGGCATTCTTCAGGAAAAATCACAGATGATCCAGGATATGAAAAACGGCGGTTCCATCATTCTGAACGGTGATGACGATCTGCTTTGCAAGATGAGTCCTGTCAAAGGTGTCGCTCCTGTATTCTTCGGAACAGGAAGCAACTGTGCATTCCGTGCCGACAATATTGAACCTCAGGGACTCCGCGGAACTTCCTGCACGATCACATTAAAGGATGGGACTTCTTTCGACTGTCTGGTTCCTGTACCCGGCATCCACATGGTAAGCAATGCGATTGCAGGTGCTGCTGTCGGATATACACTGGGACTGACTGCCAGCGAGATCAAAGCCGGCATCGAATCCCTGCCGTCTATCCCAGGGCGTAACCATATCATAGAAACAGACCATATGATCATCTTAGACGATTGCTACAATGCCAATCCAATCTCTATGAAGGCTTCCATCGATGTCCTTAATATGGCAATCGGACGTAGGGTTGCAGTCCTTGGTAATATGGGAGAACTTGGTGATACTGCTGAAGTTCTTCATGCAGAAGTCGGTACTTACGCAGCACAACAGAATGTAGACCTTGTCTGCGGAATCGGAGACCTGACACACGCTCTGGTAGAAGAAGCATCCAGGGGCACACATACCCAGGCACTTTGGTTTGCTGATAATGAAAGCTTCATTCAGGCTATACCGGACATCATCAAAGATGGGGACAATGTTCTGGTAAAAGCCTCCCACGGAATGAATTTTCCACAGATTGTTCATGCTTTGGAAGAATTATAAAATAACAAAAAAGAACGAAACAAACGAGATATTTAAGGAGATTATTATATGGCTTATCAGATTCTCGCCCTTGATCTGGACGGAACTCTTACCAACTCCCAAAAAGAAATTACAAAGCCGACCCTGGATGCTCTGATCGAGATTCAGGAAGCCGGTAAAAAAGTTGTTCTCGCCAGCGGACGCCCGACAAAAGGTGTCGTTCCGCTGGCAGAGCAGCTTCATCTGGAAGATTATGGAAGTTACATCCTTTCTTTCAACGGTGGACGTATCACCGACTGCCGGACCAAAAAAGCAATCTACAATAAAATACTTCCGGCTGACTGTGCAAAAGGTGTCTACGAAACGGTGATAAAATATGCCGGACACGGCGTAGACATCCTCACTTACACATCCGAACATATTTTATCCGGCATCCACTCCAATCAATACACAGAGCTGGAGTCCCGCATCAATCAGATGCCGATCATTGATGCCGGTGCTGACTTTCTGGATGTCATCCCTGATGATCCGAATAAATTCCTCGTAACCGGAGATCCCGATATCTTAGACCAGATACGCAAAGAACTCAGCAAACAGTTTCACTCTTATCTGTCCGTCTACTGTTCGGATCCTTTCTTTGTAGAGGTTATGCCGGCCGGAATCGACAAGGCACATTCTTTATTAAAATTACTGACAAGTATCGGTCTTACTGCAGATGAAATGATCTGCTGCGGAGATGGATACAACGATCTGACCATGATCGAAACCGCAGGACTTGGCGTAGCCATGGCAAATGCACAACCAGCCGTTCTTGATAAGGCGGATTATATTACGAAGTCTAATGATGAGGATGGGGTGCTGCATGTGATCAATGAGTTTATGCGGTAATTTAATTTATTAACTGGGAAGCGGCCTCTCAGTCCTTGAAGGAAACAATAGATAAGGCTTCTTGTTCAGGTTCCATACCATAAGAAACACTAAGAGAGTCAGAATCACCTAAAAGCAAAGGAACTACGCTCAAACTCGGCGTTCGCCTCAAACACGTTCGCTTCGTTCCTTTAACGGTGATTCTGACTCTCTAACTATTTCTAATGGCATTCCACATTCACAATAATCCTTATCTATTGTTTCCTTCAAGTCGTGACTGGCAGCGGATGTTAATAAATAAAATGCCCGGAAGTGTAACCCGGTGAAGACCACTACGGTTACGCACTTGCCATCTAATTCGTAAGGCATTTGATATACACGGAATAAAACTTGGAAAGGCGTTCCAGTGAATGTAGAGTAGGCCAGAGGTTTTACCCTCTGGCCCCTCATCAAACCGTACGTGAGGTTTTCCCTCATACGGCTTTCCGACATTCTTCTTTCTACAGCATTACGTTATGCAGTCATTCGTTGTAGACCTTTCTGTTCTAGCCTTTGTCTGGTATTTCGTAATCCTTTAAGTCTTTGTCTTTGGTGATGTTTCTTGTTATACCATCTACAAAAAGTACATAGAATGTACCAATCCAATGCCTGCATCCATTTTCCATTACGTTCCGTCCGATAATAATTCCTCCATCCGATTATTTTCGGATTAAGATTCTTTATCAGCTCTTCTTCCGTTCTTGTTAGTAGGTATCTTTGATTTACATTTTTCTTTATGGTTTGTTTCATTTTCTTCATTGCTTTTCTGGTTGGATACTGATACGTATCTCCGTATTTGCGTCCATCTTTTCGTGTTTTGGTAAATCTTCTGTGGTGCATTCCCAGAAAGTCAAACCCTTCTTTTCCTCCCCACATACTTACTATTTTTGTTTTCGTTGGATGCAGTTTTAAATCCAGCTTTCCCATGATGTATCGAAGTAGATTCATTGCATGTTTCGCATTTTTCCAATTCTTACAGATGATTATTGTATCATCTGCATATCTGACAAGTTTCCCATACTTATGTCCATACTTTTTCCATAGTCGGTCTAATGTATGTAAGTATATATTGGCTAGTAATGGCGATATTACCGATCCCTGACTTGTACCAAATTCACTGATTTCCAGGATATTTCCATACAGGACCCCTGCTTTTAGCCATTGACGGATTAGCTTTTGTATCTTTCTGTCCGATATTCTTTGTTGTATCAGTATCATTAACTTGTCCTGATTTACGTTATCAAAGAACTTCTCGATGTCAGCATCTACTACGTAGTAACCTTTGTTATTGCATGCTCTTCTGACTATCTCCAGTGCTTGTTTTGCATCTCTTTTCGGTCTGAATCCATAAGAACAGTCCTCAAAATCTGCTTCAAATACCGGCTCTATTGCTATCTTTGTTGCCATCTGCACAATCCTGTCTTTTACACACGGGATTCCCAACGGTCTTTTACTTCCGTCTGGCTTAGGTATCAGAACTCTTCTTACTGGTTTTGGTCGATAATTCCCATTCTTTAGTTCTGTTTGGATTTCTGTCAAATATCGGTTCACACCTTTGGCTTCGATGTCCTCGATTGTGATTCCATCTACCCCGCTAGAACCCTTGTTGGCTTTTACTCTTTTCCATGCTTCGTACATGACATCATCTCTATAGACCTTGTCGTACAGCGCATGAAATCTTCTTGTACTGCATTTCTTGGCTGTTAGATATAGTTTGTTTTGAAGTTGTCGTACTTTTTCTTTGGAGTTGTTAGTCTTCATGACATTCTCTCACACTTACCCTCTCTACAAACTTGAATGAAGTAAGGAACCTTTCCTAGACTGTGTTTTGTTTCACAGCCATCTTTGGTACTATGTTCCTTTCCGACTCCCTCTTATCAAGACTCCGATTTCGATTATCCTTATACGTGTCTTCTTTACCTTTTGGTGATAAGTAGGGTCTCCCCAGTTCCAGATCACACCTTTCATACATACCGCTTCCCATATACCGGAGAATTATCATTGGTGCATTTCCAGTTTCTTCCCAACTTCCTTGGTTTTCGCCTATTTCACCGAGGCTCAACCTTCTCGCTCCCCCTTTTTACAAAGGCTACCTTTACGATACGGCAGAATTCACTTTATGTTACGGTCTGCATGATTGTTAGCACTCTTTTAGAGCACATAACCCACTCGCTTAGCACCCTGTATTACTACAACGCACCGAGTTTGACTATACGGCTTACTGGTAATTACCGTAGTTGGACTTTCACCAACTGGCGTGACCCAGCTTCGCTGGGCACACGTGAAAGAGGCGTTGGTAATTCTTAAGGGGCAAAATTCTGCGTTGGGTTTTCAAAATTTGACTGTCTGAGGCGTATGCCGAGTTTCAAATTTTGAAAGCCTGCTTTTAGCAGAATTTTGCCCCTTTAGAATTGACCCGCCGATGGAACCTGAACAGGAACACCTTTCCAAGCTTTATTCCGTTTCGGGTATCCACAGCCTTCCTGAATTAAATCCCGATTAAATCCCTATCCCCTCTAAGTTAAATTCCGGTATAAAGCTTTCTTTTGCTGCTTCTCCTTCCTGGATAAATCCATCTTCCATTCCCAGTTCCAGTGCATAATCTATAACTTTTTCATATTCCCTTTTTGTAACTTTACGGCTAAGAAGTGGATCTTCTGCAACCTGCGGCATAGGGGTGTATTGATTCATAATGCTGATCAGAATCTGGTCTTTGTATGTTTCGAGCAGATATTTTATGACCGCTTTGGAATTTTTTACATGCCCCGGCAGAACCAGATGTCTTACGATCACTCCTTTTTGTATCATTCCTGTTTCTTTATTGATCTGGATATTCCCCGTCTGACGAATCATTTCTTTTAAAGATGCTTTGGCATATCCGGGATAATCCGGAGCCTTCGAATATGCAGCTGCAAGTTCTGGTTCCATGTACTTAAAGTCCGGAAGATAGACATCTACATATCCATCCAGTATCTGTATTGTCTCCGGCTTTTCATATCCGCTTGTATTATAGACAACCGGGAGAGCCAGACCGGCTTTTCTTGCCATCTCTAATGCTCCTATGATCTGTGGAACATAGTGTGTCGGTGTCACAAGATTAATATTGGCAGCTCCTTCTCCCTGAAGTTCCAGGAATATCTGCGACAGCCTTTCAATCGTGATTATCTTTCCGGCTTTTGCTTCGGCTATATTATGGTTCTGACAGAAGATACAGCCCATCGAACAGCCGGAAAAGAATACCGCTCCGGAGCCTGCATCTCCTGATATACAGGGTTCTTCCCACATGTGGAGTGCTGCCCTTGCTGCCACGATTTCGGCCGTCTCATGACATCTTCCGCGCTGTCCCCCAAAACGGTCTGCATGACAATTCCTCGGACATAATGTGCAATCCTTTAGAATATTCATGTTCTCTTTTATTCTTTCCATATCTTTATTCATATTTTCTTATTCCCCGTTATTTCCATTATCCCTATCTTCCTGCAGTACCTTTGATGTATGAATATTGTACCACGAATTCCGCAGGCAATTTCATCTTTTTCTTCCTGATTTTTTCGTTATTATTGAATTTCCCCCGAGAAAATGGTACAATTTTTACCACTTGGAGTATACATGAATATTCTAAATATAATAAAACAACAGGGAAGGAAGCATGCATTATGAGGGATTACATCATCAGCTGCTGCTCGACAGCAGATCTTACAGAGGAACATTTCAAAGCACGTGACATATCTTACATCTGTTTTCATTTCGAACTGGATGGCAGGGAATATGCCGATGATCTTGGAAAATCTATCCCATTTGATAAATTTTATGCTGCAATGGCCGCCGGAGCCGATACAAAGACTTCACAGGTCAATGCCGAGGAATTCGAAGAATATTTCGAGCCCTTCCTGAAAGCAGGAAAGGATATCCTGCATGTCACACTTTCTTCCGGACTCTCTGGAGTTATCAATTCCGCAATGATTGCAAAAGAAAGTCTTGAAGAACGTTATCCTGACCGCCGGATCCTGATCGTGGATTCTCTTGGCGCATCTTCCGGATATGGACTTTTGATGGATAAGCTGGCGGATCTGCGTGATGAAGGCAAGTCCCTGGACGAAGTCTTCCGCTTCGCTGAAAAGCACCGGCTGAACGTACATCACTGGTTCTTCTCCACCGATTTAAAATTCTACGTAAAAGGCGGGCGCATCTCGAAGACAGCAGGTGCGATCGGCGGTGTACTGAACATCTGTCCGCTCCTTAACATGGATAACCTGGGACGCCTGATTCCACGATATAAGATTCGCACAAAGCGAAAAGTTATCCGTGCCATTGTCGATAAGATGGCAGAATATGCCGATCATCAGACCGACTATACAGGGAAATGCTACATTTCTCATTCCGGCTGTTACGAAGATGCGAAGGCCGTTGCTGATCTGGTTCAATCCCGTTTTCCATATCTGAAAGAAAAAGTGGAGATCAACAATGTGGGAACAACGATCGGAAGCCATACAGGTCCGGGAACCGTTGCACTGTTCTTTTGGGGTGACACACGAACAGAATAAAATATTTGCTATCAAGAATATTTATTCTGTAACTGATAGATAGTAAAGAGTACAAAAGGAGGTTTTCTCTTATGAAAACAGCTGTTATGACAGACACAAACAGCGGAATTATGAAAGCAGAAGCTGACTCGATGGGAATCTTTCTGATTCCTATGCCAGTCATTATCAATGATGAGACACACTATGAAGGAATCGATCTTACCGAAACTTCTTTCTATGAAAGCCTGACAGGCGGAAAGAATGTATCCACATCCCAGCCTTCGCCCGGTGATCTGATGGATCTTTGGGATGACATCTTCGAACAGGGTTATGACGAGATTATCCATATCCCGATGTCCAGCGGACTGAGTGCTTCCTGTTCTTCAGCTATCAGCCTTTCTGCTGATTATGAAGGCAAGGTACAGGTTGCAGACAATCACAGGATCTCTGTCACACAGAGAGAATCTGTCATGCATGCAAAAAAGCTTGCAGAAGCCGGAAAATCAGCAAAAGAAATCAAAGAAATATTAGAGGCCGAGGCTTACAATTCCAGCATCTATATCGCTGTTGACACGCTCGAATTTCTGAAAAAGGGCGGACGTGTTACTGCTGCCGGTGCCGCTCTCGGAAGTGTTCTGAACATCAAACCGATCTTGACAATTCAGGGTGGCAAACTGGATGCTTTTGCCAAGACCCGCGGTATAAAGAAGTGTAAGCAAAAAATGGTCGAGGCATTAAAGAACGATCGTGAGACACGTTTTAAAGATACAGGCGACAGACATATCCTGATTGGTGCTGCCGGTTCTAACCTGACAGAAGAAGAGGCTGCGGAATGGAAACAGCTGCTTGTAGACGCATTTCCGGACTCTTATGTATATTACGATCCGCTTTCATTCAGTATCGGATGTCATATCGGGCCGAAGGGATATGGAATGGGTATCAGTGTTTGTTCGGAAGATTATGACAACTAACAATGTATACAATAATCCCCGGGAGACATCTTGATATGCTACCCTCATATAGGACAATGAAATATAAAAGTCCTATATGGGGGTATTTTCATGTTCAGAAAGAGTAAG